>JACCUS010000481.1 GCA_013811715.1 Nocardioidaceae bacterium | reverse complement strand
CTGCAGCGAGCTGTTGCTCTCGTCGCCGCGCCAGTACGCCGCCGCCGACCGCATCAGCTTGAACGCCGGGATGCGCTTGGTGGTGGGCAGGTGCGGGCCGCGACAGAGGTCCTTCCAAACAATCGATCCGTCCCGTTTGAGGTTGTCGTAGATGGTCAGCTCGTGCGCACCCACCTCGGCACTCGCACCGTCGGCGGCATCCTCGGCTCCGGATCCCTTCAGGTCGATGAGCTCAAGCTTGTACGGCTCGTCAGCGAGCTCGGCACGGGCGCCTGCGTCACTGACGACGCGTCGGTCGAACTTCTGCCCTTCCTTGATGATCTTGCGCATCCGCGTCTCGATAGCGTCGAGATCGGCGGGCTTGAAGGGCTCAGAGACCTCGAAGTCGTAGTAGAAGCCGTCAGTGATCGGCGGCCCGATGCCGAGCCTGGTGCCCGGGTGGAGATCCTGGACCGCCTGTGCCATCACGTGAGCCGTCGAGTGGCGCAGGATGTCACGGCCGTCGGCAGACCCGATGTCCACCGGCTCGACTTGATCGTTGTCGTTGAGCTCGTGGGACAGGTCGCGCAGCTCGCCGCCGACCCGCGCTGCGATGACGTCGGGGTCGTCGGAGAAGAGCTCCCACGCCTTCGTGCCCGTCGTCACGGTCCGCTCAGCACGATCGGCTGCGCTGACGATGGTGACGACGAACTCTGACACTGGGCGACTCCTCGCGTGGTCACGTGTCGCCCGGCATACCCGGACGACCTGACCGGTCGATCGTATCGAGGCGGTGGTGGAGGCGTCGCGTCAGTTTGTGGCGGCAGCTCCCACACCGATCCTGCGGGGTCAGTCGACTCAGGGCAGGATCAGCAGGGCGTCACCCACGGGTCGCTCACCGGTGGTGTCGGAGGGCTGGTTGGTGACGAGACCGTCCACGACCATGGTCGTGGAGCCGCCGCCGTCGAGGTTGAGCGCATCGCGCATCCCCAGGGCCCGCGCGACGGCACCGGTCTCGACGATGGTCAGCCCCAGGCTCGCCGTGCTACGCCCGTCGGCGGTCGCCACGATGATGCGCCCTGACGCGTCGACGCCGGCGAAGGTACGCGGGTTGCGCTTCGCGCTGAACCCGTAGTAGAAGCTCGGATCGGTGGGTCGCACGAACCCGTCGGCGTTGGGCGTGACATGAACCTGCCCGTCGCGGACGAGCTCCGGCCCGCCGTTGACGACCGACGACGATGGCTGCTGCTGGACCGCCTGGTTGCGTTCGCCACGTAGCTTCGTGGAGATCGTCAGCCGGCTTCCGACCACCGCAGCCGCACGGAGGTCGTCGACCAGCCCGCCGGTGGCCTGGATGGACCGGTAGCCGGGCAGCAACGGGCCGCCGCGTGGTGAGCGCAGCGTCACGACGCGACCGCCGCGGTCGAGGACAGCCTCGAGCCCGGGGCCTGCCGGTGTCCGCTGCCCGAACTCGGATGTGAACGCGACGAGCTCGTCTGCGTCGGTGCAGGTGAAGTCGTGCAGCGCAAGCGCCGTGGGCACGTCGTCGGCGGTGCCCCCGCAGTTGCGGATCAGCCCCGGCACCCGGTCGATGCCGTCGAGCGTCAGCCGCGCGTGGGTGCGCCCCTTGACGGAGCCGACCCACTGCAGGCGCTCAACCCGGGTGTGCCGCGCGTCGCCACGGACGACCAGCGCCGGACGGTTGCCGACCGTCTCGCTGAGCAGCCTTCCGCCGTAGACCCCGATTCCTGCGGGATCCCCCGGTGCACCCGAAGCCGGGTCGAAGACGAAGTAACCCGCGTTCACACCGGCGGTGGCTCCACGAGCCCGGCTCAGCGCGCTCGTGGTCTCTCGGTTCTCGATGTCGGGGACCGTACGACGCGAGGAGGCTGCCAGTGAAGGCGTCTGGGTCGATGGTCAGCACCTGCAGCCGCCACGGACCACGGTCCGTCGGTGAGCCGTCCCATCCCGTGAACAGGCTCGCGCCGGCGAATCCAGCGGCGACCAACCGCACCCGCAAGGCATCGGCAGCGGCCTTGTCCGGCAAACGTCCGACCCGAACCCGCCAGCCCAGGCTGCCACCGGCGTAGTCGGCCGTCGAAGGAGTCACGACCTCCTCGACGCGGGGGTCGAATCCTGCGGCGCGAAGGCGATCGGCGAGCCGGTCGGCGCTCGTTCGGTCAGAGAGGGCCTTGGGCGGGGCGTCGGGGTCGGGCGACGTCTCGCCGGCCGGGATGCTGACCTCGACCGTCCACACGGAGGCAGGGTCGGCTGCCCCGCGGACGATGGTCGTGAGCGTGACGCCGCGCTGCAGGGTCGTCGTCGTACGAGTCTCGGTCAGGTCGGAAGGACCCAACGGGAGCGATGGCGCAGCGGTCGCCGCGTCCCGAGCGAGCGCCAGCTCGTCATCGGCCCGGGCGGTGACCGCAGGCGGTGTCGCGAGCATCGCTGCCACGGCGAGCGCGCCAGTGATGCGCAGTTTCAGGTCCGAAGTCATGCAGACACCGTAGTACCGATACGAGCTCTCGGCAGCCCGTGGTCGGGCTAGGTCAGAAGTGCCTGCTTCTCAGCCTCCTCACCGACGTACAGCACCGCGATGTCTGCTCAGACATCGACGGCCAGCCGCACCGTCACCGCGTCTCCTACCCGCAGCCTTTCGGCCTTGCGCACCACCGCCTTCACGGGGACGACGTAAAATCCATCCTTGGGAAACAGCGAAGTCTTCCACCCGGTCTCCCCGATCTGAGCCGTGACCGGAATCATGCCCCAGCCATAGCTCACGAGCGTGGACGTCGCTTCCAGCTCGCAGCACTCCTCTTTCGGGACAGTGATGAAGTACCAAGGGGCCGGGCCCTTCCAGAACCAGATCTCGCCGTCGAACTCCAGCGTCATCAGGTCAGGATACGAGCCAACCAGTTCCAGCAGATGAGCCCGGCTCGTCGGCTCGACCGGCACGCTGGGCCGCGGTCCATGTCCGCATGCCCGATGAGCGAGCGCTCCATGGGGATGGCTGCGACAGCCTGTCTGAGAGGCGCCACCCTGCGCCTACTACCCGGGGTCGTGACGCCGGGTAGTAGGCCCCGTCTGACGGGCCGCATAGGGTTTGGGTTGTGCCGAAGAAGAAGCACGGTCGGGGCCGGCAGCCGCAGCGACGACACCTGGTTGCGCGCCCATCGCGGCCGGGTGATGGGTCGGAGGACCAGCAGCTGTTCCAGAGCCTGCGCCGGGCTCTTCGGTCGGGCGAGCCTCTTGACCTGCTCGCGGTCGTGAGTGGCCTTCTGGAGGTCACCGACCCACGCAGTCGTGACCCGTTCGCCAACGACGAGCAGCGGGCGAGTCTGGCCGACCTGGTCGAGTCGTTCATCGGGACGCCCTACGCCGAGACGACGGCGGCGTTGACCGCGTTGCGGGCACTGGGTACCGACGAGGTGCTGGTTGCGCGGATCGGCCGTGAGCTGGCCACGAGGCGGCACCCGATGCCGGACTGGCTGACCGGGCTCGACCAGGCACGGGTGGAGCCGGACGTGTGGTTCATGACCCATGTGCTCGGTGACGGTGACGACTACCTGGTCGGGGTAACGCTGCCGACCGGCCATGCGTTGTCGGCGCTGGTGTACGTCGACCACAACCTCGGCACGGTGGTGAAGGACGCGTTCGTGGTCCCCGAGCCACTAGAAGACCTGGCCATCAAGATGGGGACCTTGATCGAAGATCCCGATCAGTCGTTGACACGGACCGACCCGACCACGACGCGTGCCGTGGTCGAGGCTGCGATCGACTCCGGCTCGCGGCTGTATCCCCCGCTGACCTCGGACAGCTGGCCGATGTGCCGCCCCTTGGTCGAGTGGATGCTGCGGATGTTGCCCACCGGCGGCGTGGCTCCCGAGTTGCGGGAGTGGTCGGAGGAGGCGCGGGCCGCGATCGCGGAGGCGTTCTTCGCCTCGTCGTACGGCGCGCTGCTGGACCGCGAGGACGAGCGG
>JACCUS010000458.1 GCA_013811715.1 Nocardioidaceae bacterium | reverse complement strand
TCGTGTTGGGCAACTGCACCGACGAGATCCGCAGGGTGCTGGCCGTCACCGGGCTCACCCGCGTCCTCAACCTCGACCGGAGCCACATCCAGCTCTCCGCCTGACCCGGATCCGGCCAGCGGGACTGTCACCGGCATGGCGATTCGCCGTACGCTCCATCCATGGCCGACGAGACCGGCGCATCCATGGCCGGCGAGACCGGCGCAGCGATGGCCGACGAGACCGGTGCACCCATGGCCGACGAGACCGGTGGCCGGCGCGACCGGCCGTGGGTGATGCGCACCTACGCCGGGCACAGTTCAGCGGATGAGTCCAACGCGCTCTACCGGCGCAACCTGGCCAACGGACAGACGGGGCTGTCGGTGGCCTTCGACCTGCCCACCCAGACCGGCTACGATCCCGACTCCCCGCTGGCGCGAGGCGAGGTCGGCAAGGTCGGGGTGCCGGTCCCGCACCTCGGTGAGATGCGGCGACTGTTCGACGGCATCCCGCTGGCCGAGTCGAACACGTCGATGACGATTAACGCCACCGCCATGTGGTTGCTGGCGCTCTACCAGGTGGTCGCCGAGGAACAAGGCGCCGACCCGCGACGACTCCAGGGCACCACCCAAAACGACATCGTCAAGGAGTACCTCTCGCGGGGGACCTACGTCTTCCCTCCCGAGCAGTCGCTGCGGCTCACCACCGACATGATCGCCTACTGCGTCAACGAGATGCCCAAGTGGAACCCGGTCAACATCTGCAGCTACCACCTGCAAGAAGCCGGGGCGACGCCCACTCAGGAGCTGGCGTTCGCGTTGTGTTCGGCGATCGCGGTGCTCGACGCGGTGCGTGACTCAGGGCAGGTGACGAGGGACCGGTTCCCCGACGTTGTGGGCCGCATCTCGTTCTTCGTCAACGCCGGGGTGCGGTTTATCGAGGAGACCTGCAAGATGCGGGCGTTCGCCCAGATGTGGGAGCAGCTGACCTGCGAGCGCTACGCCGTGACCGACGAGAAGATGCGGCGTTTCCGGTACGGCGTGCAGGTCAACTCCCTAGGCCTGACCGAGGCCCAGCCAGAGAACAACGTGCAGCGCATCGTGCTCGAGATGCTCGGCGTCACGCTCTCCAAGAACGCCCGCGCCCGCGCCGTACAGCTGCCGGCGTGGAACGAGGCGCTGGGGCTGCCGAGGCCCTGGGACCAGCAGTGGTCGCTGCGCATGCAGCAGGTGCTGGCGTTGGAGACCGACCTGTTGAAGTACGACGACATCTTCGACGGGTCGCGAGTCGTCGAGGCGAGGGTGGCCGAGCTGGTCGAGGATGCCCGCGCTGAGATGGACCGCATCCAGGCCATGGGCGGGGCGATCGCGGCTGTCGAGTCCGGCTACATGAAGCAGGAGCTCGTCGCCTCGCACACCCGCCGGCGGGCCCGGATCGAGGCCGGCGAAGACATCGTCATCGGGGTCAACGCGTTCGTCCAGACCGAGGAGTCACCGTTGACGGCAGACCTCGCCACCTCGATACAGGCTCCCGACCCCGAAGCCGAGGCGGCGGCCATCGAGTCGACCCAGGCCTGGCGTGCCGGCCGCGAAGGCGGCGAGGTGGCGGTGGCCCTCGAGCAGGTGCGGGCGGCGGCGAAGTCGGGTGACAACCTCATGCCGGCGACGCTGACCGCGGCACGCGCCGGCGCCACGACGGGAGAGTGGGCGGGTGCGCTGCGGGAGGTGTTCGGCGAGTATCGGGCCGCCACCGGAGTGTCCGGGGCGGTGGGCACGGTCGTGGCGGGAGCAGAGCTGGCGGCGGTCCGCGAGGCGGTGCGCCGTACCGGCGACGAATTGGGCGGGCGGCTGCGGCTGCTGGTGGCGAAGCCGGGACTCGACGGCCACAGCAACGGTGCCGAGCAGGTGGCGGTGCGGGCACGCGACGCGGGCTTCGAGGTCGTCTACCAGGGCATCAGGCTGACGCCCGACGAGATCGTGGCCGCCGCCGTTGCCGAGGACGTGCACTGCGTGGGCATCTCGATCCTGTCCGGGTCGCACATGGTCCTCGTGCCGCTGATCGTTGCGGGCCTGCGCGAGAACGGGTTGGACGACGTCCCCGTGGTGGTGGGTGGGATCGTCCCGGCGGCGGACGCGCGGGCTCTCCGGCGCGCCGGAGTGGCGGCCGTCTTCACCCCCAAGGACTTCGGGCTGACCGAGATCATCGCCGACATCGTGCGGCAGATCCGCCTCGCCCATGGGATTCGTTCGATCGAGCCAACGGAGGAAGCCCAGCCTTGAGCCGGACGAATCCCATGGGTCCAGTCACGACTCAGGCAATGGCTGGACCGGGACGCGTTGGCGCGCGATTACACTTCTCTCCTCCCTACGACTCACTTCTGACGCCAACTCGTGCAGGAGCGCCGACAGCTCCTCGCCTTTCCGGTCCAGACGAGACTCGCTTGCCGTCATGGGAGTTCTCGCCATGTCGACACGTTCGTGATCCGCTCCACCCAGACCTCGGCGCGACGGTTCTCCCAGCTGCGAGCCCACACCAGGTGCTGGTGGCAACGGTCGAGCATCGCTTGCTTGCGTGCCGACCAGTCGGGGCGGTCGCCGTACCCATCGAACAAGGCGCCCAGCGCGCCCGTACGATCGCGATGGTGCGTTCGGACGATCCACTCGCACCAGGCCAGGTCGGTGACCGGCTCACCGACGTGCATCCACTCCCAGTCGGCGAGGAGAACCGCGGTCGTTCCTTCGGCATCGAACAGCGTGTTGTTCGGACCGAAGTCGCCGTGCACGAGGGTGGCGTCCGGATCCGCGTTCGAATCCACCACTCGTGCAGGGACTCGTTGCAGGTCGAAGAGAAGCCGGCCGCACGCGAACAGCACCTCGGATCCGAGGCCGGAGTCGAGCAGTCCTGACCGTGCGCTCCCGGTGACAGCTCCGTCGTCAGCCTTCCCGGCTCGCTGGCGAGCAGGCGCGGCACGGGTAACAGTCCGACAAGCGCGCGAAGTGCTGTCTCCTCGCGCTGCTGGCGTTCACGCGCATCGGGGCCGGCGTAGACCTTGACCACCGAAGAGCCGGCGCGATGTGTGGCGTTGGTGTACCCGTGCGGCAGCCGTTCCGCCGAGGGCTGTTCTCCCGTCACCGGATCCATGGTGCCAGCGATCGGTGCTGAACGTCGACGGCGCCGGTGCGGTAGGGCGGCCAAGCGTCGCGTGGCCGCTAGGGTGACGGGAGGCACCCTCGGCTGCTGGTGCGGAGCCAGCGGCTGATGGATCGTCGTACGCCG
>JACCUS010000444.1 GCA_013811715.1 Nocardioidaceae bacterium | reverse complement strand
AGGAGATCGTGCTCGCCATCTCCGAAGTGATCAGGGAGTGGAAGGCGGACGGGCGTCCGGGCGGCCGAGACGAGCTGCTGTACCGCCTGGCCGCCTCCGGCGGCGTCTACGTGCCCAAGTTCTACGGAGTCGACTACCTCCCCGACGGCCGGATCAAGCGCGTGGCCCCCAACCGGTCGGGCGTGCCGTGGCGGGTGCACAAGCACACGCTGATGGACCTCGACCAGTGGCCATACCCGCGCAAGCCGCTGGTACCCCTCGCCGAGACCGTGCACGAGCGCTACTCGGTGGAGATCTTCCGCGGCTGCACACGGGGCTGCCGCTTCTGCCAGGCGGGCATGATCACCCGACCGGTGCGAGAGCGCTCGATCACGACGATCGGTGACATGGTCGAGGCCGGTCTGAAGAAGTCGGGCTTCGAGGAGGTCGGGCTGCTCTCGCTGTCATCGGCCGACCACAGCGAGATCGGCGAGGTAGCCAAGGGGCTCGCCGACCGCTACGAGGGCACCAACGTGTCGCTGTCGCTGCCGTCGACGCGGGTCGACGCGTTCAACGTCACCCTGGCCAACGAGCTCTCCCGCAACGGCCGCCGGTCGGGCCTGACGTTCGCCCCCGAGGGCGGCTCGGAGCGGATGCGCAAGGTCATCAACAAGATGGTCTCCGAAGAAGACCTGATCCGCACGGTCGCGACGGCGTACTCGCACGGATGGCGACAGGTGAAGCTGTACTTCATGTGCGGCCTGCCCACCGAGGAGGACGAGGACGTGCTCGCCATCGGCGACCTCGCGAAGAAGGTCATCGCCACCGGCCGCGAGGTGTCCGGGCGCCGCGACATCCGCTGCACGGTGTCTATCGGCGGATTCGTGCCCAAGCCGCACACGCCGTTCCAGTGGGCGGCACAGCTCGACCACGAGACCACCGACCTGCGGCTGCGGAAGCTGCGAGAAGAGGTGCGGCAGGACAAGCAGTTCGGCCGCGCCATCGGTTTCCGCTACCACGACGGTAAACCCGGCATCGTCGAAGGACTGCTCTCGCGCGGGGACCGGCGTGTCGGCCGCGTCATCGAGGAGGTGTGGCGCGACGGCGGTCGCTTCGACGGCTGGAGCGAGCACTTCTCCTTCGACCGTTGGACGGCCGCCGCCGAGCGGGCGCTGGCCGACGAGCCGGTCGACCTCGACTGGTACACCGTCCGCGAGCGCGAGTACTCCGAGGTGCTTCCTTGGGACCACCTCGACTCCGGGCTGGACCGGGACTGGCTGTGGGAGGACTGGCAAGAGGCGCTCGACCCCGACTCCGCCGAGGTCGACGACTGCCGCTGGACGCCGTGCTTCGACTGCGGCGTGTGCCCCGACATGGGAACCGAGATCCAGGTCGGCCCCACCGGCAGGTCGCTGCTCCCGCTCTCCGTCGTTTAGCGGGCTTGCCGCTGCGCATGCTGAGGTTCGGCCCCGTACCAGCATCGGTGCGGGGCCGAACTCAGTTGCGCAATCGATGAGGCGCCTGTCAGTTGGGAGTGACGCTCACGTCGTCGATGAGGAAGTGTGTCGCTAGGAGGAAATCCTCCGTCCCGACGAACCTCAAGGTCACCGACTGGCCGGCGTACGCCGACAGGCTCAACGTGTCCCGGGTGTAGGTGTTGTTGGCGTCCTGGTTGCTCAGGGTCTTGAGCGTCGTGGTGCCGCCAGAGTGGCTCACCTGCACCTTCAGCGTGTCGTACGCGTCGAACGGCGAGTCCTCGGTGTAGATCAGCCGCCAGAACCGCAGCTTCGCACTCGCGCTGTTGGGCACGGTGATCGTCTGCGCCAACGTGTGGGTGGCGTCGCTGCCCACCCCGTTGAGGTAGGCGTACCGGCTGCCCGACCTTGGCCAGGCGAACGCGGAGTTCGTGATCACACCGTTGGGATCGCTCCATTGGCCGTTCGACCCGGCCTCGAAACCGGGGTTGAGCACCACGTTGCCGCCCCTTGGGGCAGGCGTGCCGCTGCACTTCCAGTCACCGGACGGGGCCTTGACGGCGTTCCAGGCCTGGACCACGCGCTTGCACTGGTTGCTGTTGGCGCCGTACAGATCGCGTGCGGCCCGGATGGTGGCGTCACGGGCGACCAGGTAGTTGGCCGTGGACGTCATGTACACGTTCAGTGCGCGGTACCAGATCTTGCCCGCCGCTAGCCGGCCGATGCCGGCGACGTTGGCGCCGTTGCAGGTCGGGCTGTTGTGGTTGCGCCCGCCGATGACCTTCGCACCCGAGCCCTCTGCGAGCAGGTAGAAGAAGTGGTTCGCCGGCCCCGACGTGTAGTGCACGTCGTCGTAGCCCATGGTGGACGACCAGCAGTTGTAGCTCACACCGTCCAGACTGGGCTTGTCCATCCGGCGCAGGAAGCCGGGCGCCACCTTCACGATCTTCTCGCCGATGTAGTAGTCGCCCTTGTCGTTGCCGTTGCCGGCGTAGAACTCTGCCATGGTGCCGAAGATGTCGCTGGTGGCCTCGTTGAGGCCGCCGGACTCTCCGAAGTAGATGAGGTCTGCCGTTGCGGCCGTCGTGCCGTGGCTCATCTCATGAGACACCACGTCGAGTGAGACGAGGGGCCGGAAGGTCGACCCGCCGTCGCCGTACACCATGCAGTAGCAGACGTCGTCGTAGTAGGCGTTCTCGTAGTTGGTGCCCTGGTGGACGTAGCTGCGCGGAGTGGTGCCGTTGTTGCGGATGCCGTTGCGGCCGAAGGTGTTCTTGTAGAAGTCCCACGTCACCTTGTGGCCGTAGGCGACGTCTGCCGCGGCGGACTGCCGGTTGCTCGCGCTGAAGTTGCCCCAGACGTTGTCCCGGTCGGTCATCAAGACGCCGGTGGGCGGGTCGCCGGTGCCGTTCTGTGCGTCGAAGATGCGGTGGTTGCCCCGGGCGGTGTCGCGCAGTTCGTACTTCGCGCTCGAGACCTTCACGGTGTTGAACCTCACCTGGCCCGAGTAGAGCGTCTTGCCGGTCCCGTCGGCGTCGTGGATGTCGCTCCAACCGGCGATCCGGTCCCCGGACAGGGCGTCGACGAAGACGAGCTCACGGGCGTCGTCTCCGGTCGCCGTGGCGCGCCACGCCAGCGACGCCTCGTCGCCGATGGCGTACACCACGAGCTCGGCGTCGGAGACCGAGCTGCGCAGATCCGTCGTGCGGGCCGCCAGACCCGTCGCTGCGGCGGCGGTGACGAGCGGCTCGGTCGTGGGCACCCCGCTCAGATCCGCGTCGCTGGCCCAGTCCACGGTGAGCTGGCCCCGCGCCGAGCGGTGCACGATGAGGTCGCCACCCATGACGGGCAGCCCCTTGAAGGTGCGGTCGTACCGACGGTGGACGGTGCCGTCCGCGTCCCGGATCACGTCCTTGAGCACCAGGCTCTCTGCCGCGGACAGGCCGAGCTGGGCGCGCACGGAGGTCGGCCCCGCACCACCCCTCCTGTCGTCCGATGATGCTGGCTGGGGTGGTGCCTGTGGTGCCTCCGCTGCTCCGCTCGGCGTCGACACCGACAAGGTGCCGATCACCACAGAGCTGACCGCGGCTACCGCGAGCCTCCAACGTTTCATGTCTTCCTCCACTTTCGAAAAGGGTCTTGTGTTGCTTTTCCCCCGTGAGGACACCAGCGGAAGGGGCGTGATACCAGATGTGGCCGAAGATCACCCGTTTGGGTCACCAACAGATGACCCGAACGTGCTCTTGCCCCCTGGCGATCTATCTGCTTCCTGACGGACACCTCCGAGGCCCGGCAGTCCGGCCCATGACCGAATCATTTCATTCATGGCGCGACGCGGACATCGATATCCCCGCGCCTCGCTGACCCGCCTCTCTTAGGCATTAGCCGGGCTATATTCAAGAGAAACTACTTAGCGGCCTCGTTCAATTACAG
>JACCUS010000430.1 GCA_013811715.1 Nocardioidaceae bacterium | reverse complement strand
GCTGCTCGACGCGGTGCCGAAGCTGACGCGGGCGTCGAGTGAGTCGATCGCCGCGGCCGCGGGCTTGGAGCACGCCGATGTCGTGGAGCGGCTCTGTGCACTCGACAGGCTGGGGCTCGTGACGGTGGACGGTGGGCGCTGGAGACTCGGGTGAGCTGGCTTTCCATCTGGCAACAGTTGGCAGTTCCCGGCCCTCACGAACCGATCTGACCCTATTGTGGGCGTGTTCTGCATCGCTGTGCACTACGTCCGGGCGCAACAGGCTCGGGCCGTGAGGGGTCTCTATGTCGCAACAACCGCCGTATGGCCCGCCGGACGACGCCGGTGAAGGCCAACCGGGCCCTTACAACCAGCCGGACCAGTACGGCCAGCCGGGTCCGCCCAGGGGTTATGGGCCGCCGCCGGACCAGTACGGCCAGCCGGGTCCGCCCGGGGGTTATGGGCCGCCGCCGGGTCAAGGGGGTCAGCCGGGTGGCTATGGCCCGCCTGGCGGCTACGGCGGCCAGCCTCCCTACGGAGGAGGTTATGGAGGCGGCCCGCAGCCTCCGTACGGTCAACCACCCTCGGGGGGCAAGAAGACGCTCGTCATCGTTATCGCAGTGCTGGTCGCGCTGGCCTTGATCGGCGGCGGCATCGGCGTCTACTTCTTGGCTACTAGTGACGACGACGACGCGCCCTCGACGGTCTCGCAGACCAGCGCGGGCCCTACCACCGACGCGCCGTCGGTGTCATCTCCACCCACGACGTCGGCCACCGTCGCCCCCCCGCCAACCTTCGAACCGCCAACGACCTCTGAACCGCCGACCACCTCCGACGCGCCAACGACAGAGGGACCTGACGGCCCAACCGAAGAGGAGTATGTCGCCGTCGCGGCTGCGTTCATCGAAGCCGCCGAGGCGGGCGACTGCGCGGGTGCTCGTGAGCTTGCGTCTGAGTACTACAACGACACGGTTGCGGATGCCGAGATCTGCGGAGGCGCGACGTTGCGCGCCCTGCAAGGCATCGACACGAGCGACTACGAGGTCGTCTCTTACGCAGGCGACACGGCCGATATCTCCTTCGGCGGACTGCAGGCCTTCGTGGGGCTCACCGCGTTCGACACCGGGGCGCCGCTGGTCAACTACTTCTCGGCCAGCTGAGTCATTGACAATGCCCGGTCCGGCCGGGCTGTCCGCGTATCCTTTGGCCCATGGGACAGCCGGGCGGAGACCTCGCATGTCAGACGCCCTACGCCGGCGTCCTCACCGCCTACGAGCGCCATCTGACGGCGGAGCGGGACCTCGCGCCGCATACAGTGCGGGCCTATCTGGGCGACATCACGGATCTGTTGGACCATGTGTCGCGGCTGGGCTGCGCCGACCTGGACAGCATCGATCTGCGCGACTTGCGCAGCTGGTTGGCGAAGCAGCAGACGCTCGGCCGGTCCCGCACGACGCTCGCACGCAGGGCCACCGCCGCGAGGGTGTTCACGTCGTGGGCAGCACAGACAGGCCGCGCAAAGGTGGATGCAGGGGCACTGCTGGGAAGCCCGAAGCCGCACCGGACGTTGCCGGCGACGCTGACGGCGCAGGAGATCCGGCAGCTGCTCGACGCGGCCGCCGAACTGGCGCCTGAGGCAGACACGATCGGGTTGCGTGACTTGGCCATGCTCGAGCTGCTCTACGCGACTGGAATCAGGGTCGGTGAGCTGACTGGTCTGGACGTGGATGACCTCGACCAAGAGCGCCGCCTGGTGCGGGTGTTCGGTAAGGGGCGCAAGGAGCGTTCGGTGCCCTACGGAGCTCCCGCCGGACTAGCTGTCGTCGCCTGGGTCAGGGGCGGTCGGCCGCGCCTGTCCACCGTGACTAGTGGTCCGGCACTGTTCTTGGGGGCTCGAGGCGGCCGCATCGACCAGCGGGCAGTGCGCAGCGTCGTGCATACCCGCCTTGCCGACCTGCCGGGCGGGCCCGACCTCGGTCCGCACGGGCTGCGTCACACGGCCGCGACTCACCTCCTCGAAGGCGGCGCCGATCTACGGACGGTCCAGGAGATGTTGGGCCACGCATCGCTGGCAACGACCCAGGTCTACACCCATGTGACCACCGACCGGCTTCGCTCGGCCTATCGGCAGGCTCATCCTCGGGCCTGACGCCGTGTCCACGCCGTGCCTAGCACCAGTGCGGAGCCGACGGCCGCACCAGCACCCAACGCGGTACGGAGATGGCCCGGCTCACGGCTCGGCACGGACCGTGTCGCGACAGCGCGGGTCGCTGGGTCGGCGGCCTCCACCGGGGGAGAGGTGCCAGCCGACGAGGGCGCTGCCGAGGTCGGCTTGAGCCGGACCGCTCGCGGCCCGAGGAAACTCAAGGGGTCGAGATAGTCATCGCCTCTCTTGACGCCCAGATGCAGGCACGGCTCGGGGAGGCAGTGGCTTCGGTCGAGATCGAGCGTCCCGATGACGTCGCCCGGCCCCACGAAGTTGCCAACCTTCACCGACGGGGTCACCGGCTCGTAAGTCGACCGCAACGAGCCGTGATTGACCACCACGACCCCGCGGCCGGCGAGGTTGCCCGCGTACGTGATCTCACCGGCGCCCATCGCCGCTACGGACTGGCCCTGCGTTGCGAGGAGGTCGACCCCGCGATGCCCGGAGCCCCACACCTCGTCGGGGGGGTCGAAGCCGGCAACGACTGGTGGCGACGGGTCCAGGGGCCAGACCCACCGCCCGTCGGAGGCGGCGGTTGCCCAGACAGGGCTCGCCGACCAAGCCAGCGCGAGCACGACCAGGCTCAAGGCGAGCCCGGAGAGAATCGAGCGACAACGTCTCATGGGGCCTAGCGTCGTACCTGCCGGTGACGGTGAACAGGCGCCAGACAATGACTGTGGAAACAGCAGGTGGGGGTCAGCGGTTGTGGATGACGACTGCGACACACGCGGGGTCCGGTGTGCGTTGGGCGGTCGAGTGCGGGTAGAACTAGACCATGGCGTCGGTTCACCGGGAGGTCGAGCGCAAGTACGAGCCCAGCGCGCATACCCCGCTGCCGTCCCTGGACGACCTACCCGATGTCTCCCATGTGGGCACGCCCGCGGAGCAGGAGCTGGAAGCGGTGTACTTCGACACCTCCGACCTGGCGCTGGCCGCTGCGGGGATCACCGTACGTCGACGCACCGGTGGGGACGACGTCGGTTGGCACCTGAAACTGCCGGCCGGAGACGGAGTACGTGACGAGCTGCGGGTGCCGTTGGGGAGGGCGAAGACGACTGTGCCGAAGGCGTTGCGTGCGGCCGTGCGGGTGCATGCACGCGACCGTCCCATGGCCGCCGTGGCGACGGTGCGAACCCACCGCACCGTGCTCCGGCTGCTCGACTCAGAAGGCCGCTCACTGGCTCAGGTCTGCGACGACAACGTCACTGCCGAGACTCCTGCACCGGCTGAAACCGGGTCGGTGACCGCGTGGCGGGAGTGGGAAGTCGAGCTGGTCGAGGGGGGCACGAGCCTGCTCGACGCCGCCGACGAGCTGTTTCTACGGGCTGGGGCGGCACCGGCGGCCCGGACGTCGAAGCTCGCTCGTGTCCTGGGGGATCGGGTCCCTCGGGATTCCGCCACGACTACGGCGGCGTTGCGGACGGGGGGCCCAGCCGCGGCGGTGGTTCATGCCCGGCTGTGTGAGCAGGTGGCCGAGCTCAAGCTGCGGGATCCAGAGGTGCGTCGAGACGTTCCCGACGGCGTGCACAAGATGCGGGTGGCTCTGCGGCGGCTGCGTAGCGCGCTGGCGACGTTCCGGCCGCTGGTAGACCAAGAGGTGACCGAGCCGCTGCGTGAGGAGCTGAAATGGATCGGCGGAGTGCTGGGCGACGCCCGTGACGCGGAGGTCATGCACGGGCGGCTGACGACGGTGATCGCCCGGGAGTCGGCCGAGCCAGCCGAGCCGGCCCTGGCCGCCGTAACCCGACGAGTCGACGACGAGCTCCATGCCACCCATCGCAGTGCCTTGACGCGGGCGCTCGAGGCGATGGAGACCGACCGCTACTTCAGGCTGCTGGACGACCTCGACCACCTCGTCGCCGACCCGCCCTGGACGCCCCTCGCGCGGCAGCCTGCCAACCACGTGTTGCCGGGCCACGTGCACCACGACTGGAAGCGGCTCCGTCGCCACGTCGCGGCAGCCAAACAGGCGACCGGCCGTGCACAGCGAGACGAGCGACTGCACGAGGTGCGCAAGGCGGCCAAGCGGACCCGCTACGCGGCCGAGACGCTCACCTCCCTCTACGGCCGAGACGCAAGACGCCTCGTCAAGGCCACCAAGCGGGTGCAGTCCCTCCTTGGCACCCACCAAGACAGCGTGCTCACCCAAGCGCTCTTGCGTCAGCTCGGGCAGGCCCATCTCGACGGGGACAACGGCTTCATCTACGGTCGACTGCACGC
>JACCUS010000352.1 GCA_013811715.1 Nocardioidaceae bacterium | reverse complement strand
CGCGTCCCACGGTCGCACACTGGACTTGCGAACGTGGTCGATCATCGTTCGTACGCGCGATCGCGAACAGCCACACCCGCAAGCTGGCCACGCCTTCGTCGAATCGGTCGGCCGCCCGCCACGCCCGACCGAACCAGCGGATGGTGATGTTGTCCTTGACGTCCTCGTCGTCGCAACCGTCGGCGTCGGCGTCGGAGCACCACACAACCCGTTGGGTGCCTTCGCGGGAGTTGTTGTTCATCCGAGCGTGGAACTCGAAGTCACCTGGTGCACCAGTCTCCTGGTATCCCGACTGGAAGCACAGATCATTGCGGCCGTCGCCGTTGGTGTCGCTGAGCACGGCGTACTTGGGGCCGGCGCCGTCGGGGTCGGGGCAGGCGCTGATGTATCCGACCCCGTAGCTCTCGAACGACGCGGGGCCGTCTGCCTTCTTGTTGTTCATGTCGAGGAAGCACGCGTCGTTGTGCACATTGTTGTTGCCCGGGTTCCCGCTGGCCTTGGTGCTGATCTGCTGGCGGTCGTACTGATCGGGCGTGAAGCAGCTGGAGTTCGGGTCGACGTTCGGGTTCGCACCGGCGTCGCCGGGCCGGCTACAACTACTGACCGATCTCACGTCTCGCGACGGACTGCCCGCCGATACGCGGGGGCGGTCCGTCGTGAGTTTGTCTTCCGCGAACTGGGCCGGAGCTGGTTCTTCTAGACAGCGAGCTCTCGACGCAGCAACGCCACATGACCGGTGGCCTTGACGTTGTACATCGCCTTCTCGATCATCCCGTCCGCGTCGATGACGAAGGTCGAGCGGATCACTCCCATCACGGTCTTCCCGTAGTTCTGCTTCTCGCCGTAGGCGCCGTACGCCTTGAGCACGGACTTGTCCGGGTCAGACAGCAGCGGGAAGGTGAGCCCGTCACGAGCCCGGAACTCGGCCAGCTGCCGCGGCTCATCCGGCGACAGCCCCAGGACGACATAGCCGGCAGCCTTCAGCGGTTCGACGGAGTCACGGAAGTCGCACGCCTGCGTCGTGCAACCGGTGGTCATCGCCGCCGGGTAGGCGTAGAGGATCGCCTTGTTGCCGCGAAAGTCGGCCAGGCCGATCTTCTCGCCGGTGTCGTCAGGCAGGGTGAAGTCGGGGGCGGCGTCGCCAGGCTCGAGTCGGGTCATCTGGTCCTCCAAGGTCTCTTATTGCAAAGTCTTCGCAATTGCGTAGGATGGGCAGCAGGATATATTTCCCCAACCGGTCGAGGACGATCCTCGCACGCGGCGACGAGTAGGAGGAACAGCATGCACGTTCCCGACGGCTTCCTCGACGCGCCGACCTCCGTGGCCACTGCGGTCGTGGCGGCCGGGGCTGTCACGGTTGCGCTGCGCAGGGCCAGCAACGAGCTCAACGAGCGGACCGCGCCGATGGCCGGACTCGTCGCCGCGTTCATCTTCGCCACCCAGATGCTCAACTTCCCCGTCGGCGCAGGCACAAGCGGGCACCTCCTCGGCGGCGCGCTGGCGGTGATCCTCGTCGGGCCGTGGACCGCGGTCTTGTGTATGAGCGTCGTGCTGTTGGTCCAGTCGCTGCTCTTCGCCGACGGCGGCGTCACTGCTCTGGGGACAAACATCACTTTGATGGGCATCGTGACCGTGCTCGTCGGCTGGCTCGTCTTCCGTGGCGTCACCGCGGTCGCGCGTCACTCGACAGCCGGGGTCGTGGTCGGCTCGTTCCTCGCCGCACTGATTTCCGTGCCAGTCTCGGCGTTGGCCTTCGCCGTCCTGTACGAGGTCGGCGGCACCGCGAACATCCCGCTGGCCACCTTGGTGACCGCGATGGTTGGTTGGCATGTGCTGATCGGCATCGGTGAGGCGATCATCACCGCACTCACCGTGAGCAGCGTGCTCGCGGTCCGTCCCGATTTGGTCTACGGCGCCCGCGGGCTCCTCGGCGAGCGCGAACTCGAGATCCGCGCCGGCCGTCCGGCGGAGGCGACCTCATGAGGAGCAGGGTCTCGACCCGCGTCTTCGTCATCGCCGCGTTGATCGTCTGCCTGGTCTGTGCTGGCGTCCTCAGCTACTACGCGTCGTCGAGCCCTGACGGACTCAACAGGGTCGCGATCGATAAGGGTATCGACCACACCGAGAAGGACACCGCCACGGCCGACTCCCCGCTGGCGGGCTACGCCGCGAAGGGTGTCGACAACGAGCGCGTCAGTGGCGCGACGGCCGGCGTCGCGGGCGTGGCTGTCGTGCTGCTCCTGGCCGGCGGCTTGGGCTACGCCCTACGTCGTCGCAGCGACCCGGCCGCGGAGTAGCGGCCAGGCGTGGGAGCAGGACACGGGCACAGGCTCCACTACCACGGTCACTCCGGTCTGCACCGGATGCCGGCGCAGTGCAAGATCATCGCCTTGGTGTTCTTCGTGCTGGCCGTGGTGGCGGTCCCGCGCGGGGAGTACTGGGCTTACGGGGTCGATGCGCTGGCGCTCGCGGTGGCGCTGGCCTGGTCGCGGGTGCCGCCGCCGTACATCGCCAAACGGATGGTCGTCGAGTTGCCGTTCGTCGTCTTCGCGCTGCTGCTGCCGTTCATCGCGGTCGGGGAGCGCACCGAGGTGCTCGGCCTGTCGGTGTCGCAGAGCGGCCTGGCCGCGGGCCTGTCGCTGCTGGCCAAGGCCACCTTGGGGGTGGTCGCCGGGCTGCTGTTGGCGGCGACGACCGAGCCGCGCGACATCATCGCCGGGCTCGAGGGCAAGCTGCCCGGGCAGATCGTCTCGATCATGGCGATGATGGTGCGCTACCTGGACGTCACCAGTGACCAGCTGCGCCGGATGCGGATCGCCCGGGAGTCACGCGGCTTCATCGCGCGCGACCCGCGCCACTGGCCGGTGCTGGCCCACAGCGCCGGTGCGCTCTTCGTCCGCTCCTACGAGCGCGGCGAGCGGGTGCACCTGGCGATGCTGTCGCGAGGGTACGACGGGGCGCTGCCCGGCCTCGGCGGCACCCAGACCAGGCGGCGAGACTGGTCGGTCGCCCTGTCGCTACCCGCCGTCGCAGCAGTCGTTGCTTGCTCTGCGTGGGTCCTGCGATGAGCGTCTGGGTCTTGCGATGAGCGATGCGACCGTGTCCGACGCCACGGCACCCGACCCGGCCGTGCCCGTGCTCAGCGTGTCCGGTCTGGCGTACGCATACCCCGACGGCTACCAAGCGCTGTACGGCATCGACCTCGACGTGCACCGGGGCGAGCGGGTCGCCCTGCTCGGGCCCAACGGCGCCGGCAAGACGACGCTGGTGCTGCATCTCAACGGCATCATCGAGGCCGCCGTCGGCCGGGTCGAGGTGTCGGGCATGGCGGTGGACAAGCAGAACATGGCCGAGGTACGGCGTCGGGTCGGCCTCGTCTTCCAGGACCCCGACGACCAGCTGTTCATGCCGTCGGTCGCCGACGACGTGGCGTTCGGCCCCGCCAACCTGGGCCTGCGCGGATCGGAGCTGGCCGACCGCGTGGAGCACGCGCTCGCGCAGGTGGGGATGGCCGAATTCGCCGATCGGCCGCCCCATCACCTCTCGTACGGACAGCGCCGGCGGGTGGCGGTGGCGACCGTGCTGGCGATGCGGCCAGAGATCTTGGTGCTGGACGAGCCGTCGTCGAACCTCGACCCGGCCAGCCGGCGCGAGCTCGCCGACATCTTGTTGCAGCTCGACGTCACCGTGTTGATGGTGACCCACGACCTCCCCTACGCGCTCGAGCTGTGCCCGCGGTCGGTGGTCCTGTCGGAGGGGGTGATCGTCGCGGACGGCGCCACCGTCGACGTACTCGCCGACGACGCGCTGATGCGGGCGCACCGGCTGGAGCTGCCGTTCGGCTTCGATCCGCGTACGGCGCGTCCCCGGCGGTGACTCCCTAGCCGCGGGCATAGCAGCCGCCACAGCGGGGTAAGGGCGAACGTGCAAGACTCTGACCAGCGCACATCGACCGCAGGAGGAATCGTGACAACGGCAGACCGCACGGCCGACAGCACGGCAGGCCGCACGGCCGACGAGATCGCCGCGGACATCGCGGAGACGCGCAACCGGCTCGCCGGAACGATCGACCACCTGGTCTACCGCGCCCACCCGAAGACGATCGCCAAGCGCCAGGTGGAGAGCACCAAAGCGCAGTTCGTGCACGCCGACGGCTCACCCGACAAGGACAAGATCGCCAAGATCGCGGGGATCGCGCTCGGCGTGATCGTCACCATCATCGTGATCCGCAAGCTGGTCGGCTGAGCGCCGCGCCAACCCAGAAAGACCCTCGTGAGTCGTAAGTCGGTCCGACTGGACGACAAGCTCCCTATCCGCATGTTGCACGACCGAGTGCTCGTGTCGCTCGACGCGGAGGCGGGGGAGCGGAGGTCGTCTGCCGGCATCGTCATCCCGGCGACCGCCCAGATGGGCCGCCGCCTCGCCTGGGCCCGAGTGGCCGGGGTGGGGGCGAACGTGCGGACCGTCGAGGCCGGTGACCGGGTGCTGTTCGACCCCGAGGACAAGGCCGAGGTCGAGGTGCGCGGCGAGGACTACGTCCTGCTGCGCGAGCGCGACCTGCATGCGGTCGCGTCCGAGCGCCTCGAAGACGGCCAGACCGGCCTCTACCTCTGAGGAGCCGCGGCCAGGATCCGGTCAGCGAGGCCGGCCGAGGACACGGCTCGGGAGTGACCCGTCGTCGACCGGGCCCGGCCGAGGACGCGGTCTCCGGGGGTTACCCGTCGCGCGCGGCTCAGTTAGAGGTGGGCTCGTTGCACGGACTGGCGTCGATTCGTCTGTGCTATCGAGGGCATTCCTGTGGCGACCTTCCAGACGAGCCGCGGTGGCGACGATCCGTCTGCCCTGTGGAGTGACTTTGCGGCGGCAGTGCCGCAGACGGACCGTGGCGGCGACGCTCCGCTCCGCTACCCTCTCGCCATGAAGATCCTGGTCACCGGCGGCGCGGGCTACATCGGAAGCATCACGGTGACGGCGCTCGAACAGGCCGGGCACACCCCCATCGTGCTCGACTCGCTGCTCAAGGGCCGGCGCGAGTTCGTCCGCGAACGCATCTTCTACGAGGGCGACATCGCCGATCGTGAACTGGTCCGGCGGATCGTGAACGAGCACCCCGACCTCGACTGCACGATCCACATGGCTGCTCGCATCGTCGTGCCGGAGTCGGTCGAGCAGCCGTACGAGTACTACCGAGACAACGTGGCCAAGTCGCTGGAACTCTTCGACGAGCTGCGTTCGCTCGGCAAGACCCGGATCGTGTTCTCCTCCTCGGCTTCGGTGTACGACCTGGTGGATGACTACGAGGTCGACGAGACTTCGCCGTTGGCGCCCACGTCGCCGTACGCACGCACCAAGCGAGTCATGGAGATGGCGCTCGAAGACATCAGCGCGGGCACGGATCTGCGCGCCGTCATCCTTCGCTACTTCAACCCGATCGGCTCCGACCCCGATCTCACCTCGGGCGGCTACGATCGTGAGCCGTCACACGTGGTCGGCCAGCTCATGCTGACCGCGCAAGGGCTGAAGGACGCGTTCCTCATCACCGGGACCGGCTACCCGACTCGCGACGGAACGGGCATCCGCGACTACATCCATGTCTGGGACCTCGCCCGTGCACACGTGGCTGCGGTGGAGCGCTTCGACGGCATACTCGACGCCGTCGGTGCTCGCAGCACGATCATCAACCTCGGTACCGGCGAAGGGGTCACGGTGCGCGAACTGCTTGCCGCGTTCGAGGAGGTGTACGGCGCGAGCGTTCCGACGCGGGAGGCGCCACCCCGGCCGGGAGACGCGGTGGGCGCCTACGCCAACGTCGACAAGGCGCGTGACCTCCTCGGGTGGCGCAGCTCGCTGAGTCTGCGTGACGGCATCGCGTCGTCGCTTGACTGGGGCAGGAAGCGCAACGAGATCCTGGGCTTCGACTAGCGCATGTCCCGCGAATGCCCTGCCCTGCTGCGCCTCCCAGCCCATCCACGACCACCGGCTGGTCGGTCGCGCCGAACAGGGTCAGGTCACTCATCACCAGCCCGACCGAAACCTGTACGTCGGGCGCCACCGGTTCGTCTTGCGATTCGAGCGGAGACTTCGTCGAGGCACCGCAGACGAATCTCAGGTGGCGCGGTTCGTCTGAGGCGTCGAGCGGACCCGGGCGGCGTGTCATGTGGCGGCGGATCGCTGACACTATGTGTCAGGGCATTGCTTACATTACTTCGAGACGCCGATCATGGTCCACCTTCGCTTGTCGGAGTCAAGGTCGTTCGTCCTCGCTGCGCTGCGGGCGCTGCACCTTGACTCCTCCTCGCTTCGGTGGAGTCGGGCGGCTGCGTCTCGGCCGTGATGCGTGGCCGGGGCCGGCCGCCCTTGGGTCTGCCGC
>JACCUS010000406.1 GCA_013811715.1 Nocardioidaceae bacterium | reverse complement strand
GCGACCGCCAGCCGAATCTCCATCGCTACCACCTTGCTGACCATGTCCAAGACTGCACACAGTCACTGCTCAGGTGTCAGCGATCCTCTGTCACATCAGTGTCAGGTCTCTGATGGCACTCAACAAGCGGACCCGGGCGGCGCGGCGTCGCAGACGAATCCAACTCGCAGACGAATCACGGTGGCCGGGGGAGGGGTCAGGGGAGGGCGCCGAGTCCGAGACCTACGAGGTCGGACTGGTCATCCAGGTTCCACGCCGTCGGCGGTGGGTAGCAGCCCGGCGGCCGCCTCTACGCCGGGGGCTGCCTCTACGTCGGAGGCCCTCTAAGCCCGCCGGCCACCTCTAGGCCAGGTGCTGGCTAAGCACGGCGGCCGATGAAGCTGGTGATGCCGCCGAGCAGACGGTCGACGTCGGAGTCGCTGGTGTACGGCGCAAGTCCGACCCGTAGCGCGCCCTCATCGCCCAATCCCAGCCGCCGAGACGCCTCCAACGCATAGAAGGAGTCGGCGGGGGCGTTGACGTCGAGTTCGGCGAGGTGCTCGGCGAGCTCAACCGACGTTCTGCCATCGACGGACAGCAGCAGAGTGGGAGTACGCCGCTGCGCCTTCGAGTAGAGAGTTATCTCAGGGAGCCCCGCCAGCTCGCCCTCGAGCCGCTGCAGCAGGGCGTCCTCGTGGGCCTCGATGGCATCCATCGACGCGACGACGCGGTCACGGAGCTCGCCGGTCGCCTCCGGCAGCAGTGACGCGATGAACTCGACCACGGCGGTAGTGCCGGCCATCAACTCATACGGCAGCGTGCCCAGCTCGAACCGCTCCGGGACCACGTTCGAGGAAGGCAGCAACTTGTCCGGTGCGAGCTGCTCGAGCACCTCAGGACGACCCGCGACGACGCCACAGTGCGGCCCGAAGAACTTGTACGGCGAGCAGGCGAACAAGTCCGCGCCCATCGCGTCCATGTCGACGGGCGCGTGGGGCGTGAAGTGGACGCCGTCGACGTAGAACAGCGCGCCGGCCCGGTGGGCGAGTCGGCCGATCTCCTGGACGTCGGGCCGGGTGCCGATCAGGTTGGACGCTGCGGTGACGGCGACCAGCCGCGTGCGGTCCGACACGACCTCGGCAACGTCAGCCGCGGTGAGCTCACCCGTCGTGGCGTCGAACTCGGCCCAGCGAACCGTTGCGCCGACCGCCTCCGCTGCCTGCACCCAGGGCCTGATGTTGGCGTCGTGGTCGAGCCGGGTCACCACCACCTCGTCTCCGGCGACCCATCCCTTCGAGAGGGTGCGAGCGAAGTCGTAGGTCAGCTGGGTCATGCTCCGGCCGAAGACGATGCCGTGCGCATCGGCGCCCAGCAGCCCTGCCATGGCCTGGCGGGCGGTGTGGACGATCTCGTCAGCACGCCTCTCCGCAGGATTCAGGCTGCCTCGGTTGGAGATGGGCGACGACAAGGTGGCCCGCACCGCCTCGGCGACCCTGCTCGGGACCTGGGACCCGCCCGGCCCGTCGAAGTGGGCAGCCCCAGCCGCGAGAGATGGGAACTGCGCGCGGACGGCTTCGACGTCGTACGTCATGGGACGTCTCCTGCTCTATGACCAATCGGTTGCGTGCCAGCACTTGCTTCGCAGCCGAACCCTAGGGCGCAAGGCTCCCCATCCAGCTCTCGACGTCGTCGGCGGTGCGGGCCAGGGAGCCGGAAAGGTTGCGGCACCCGTCGTCGGTGACGAGCACGTCGTCCTCGATCCGGATCCCGATGCCGCGAAGCGACTCCGGCACGAGCAGGTCGCCAGACTGGAAGTACACTCCCGGCTCGACCGTCAAGACCATACCCGGCTCCAGCTTCCCGTCGAGGTAGCCCTCGTTGCGTGCGGCGGCGCAGTCGTGCACGTCCAGGCCGAGCATGTGCCCGGTGCCGTGGAGCGTCCACCGCCGGTAGACGCCGCTCTCCTTCTCCAGCGCCTCTTCAGCAGAGCACGGCAAGATGCCCATGTCTGCCAGGCCGTGCGCCATCACGGTCATTGCGGCCTGGTGGAAGTCGCGGTAGGGGACTCCGGGATGCACCGCGGCGATACCGGCCTCCTGTGCGGCGAACACCAGGTCGTAGAGGTCGCGCTGCTCGGGAGTGAACACGCCGTCGACCGGCAGTGTGCGGGTCACGTCGGCGGTGTAAAGCGAGCGGTTCTCGACGCCCATGTCGAGCAGCACCAACTTGCCCGGCGTGATGGGCCCGTCGTTGTCGATCCAGTGCAGCGTGGTGGCGTGCGGCCCACCGGCCACGATGCACTCATAGCCGACGTCGTTGCCCGCGGCGCGGGCCCGCCGCCAAAACGTGCCCTCGATCCAGCGCTCACCGTGCTCGAGCACGTTGCCCCACTCCCGGACAGAGTCCTCGAAGCCGAGGATGGTGGAGTCGACCGCGTCTTGCAGCTGGGCGACCTCCCACTCGTCCTTGACCAG
>JACCUS010000371.1 GCA_013811715.1 Nocardioidaceae bacterium | reverse complement strand
CCGCGGCCTTGGCCTGGTCGAGCAGCCGAGCCGCCGCACCGGCCGACATCCGGTGGGCGCCCATCAGCCAGGACCGGGTCGACGAGGCCCCGGCCAGGGTGGCCAGGTCGCGCTCGACCACCGACCCGACCAGCCGGGACACCAGCTCCTCGACCCCGGCCCGGGCCCGCAACGCCTCCGCGAGCCGGTCCTGGACCTGCTCATCGGTCAGCGTCCAGGTCGGCACGTCCACCACGTCGGCCAGCGACCCGGTGACCGTCCGCAGACAGCCCTGCAGCCCGTCCACCGGCGCCTGCCCGCGACCGGTGCGGGTGGTGTCGTCGTACGTCGTGGACATGCAAGCCATCCTAGACTCGTGTACCGACAATACTCGAACAGAAGTTCTAGCCTGTGGACGGTCCAGTGAGCGCCGAATGAGAACGGGCATCAACGCGCCGTCTGAAGGCTGAGGCACGCGGCATGGGTACCCGCCCGTCAACAGTGCATCGACCAGGCGCGGATGCGGAACGTCCGAACTACGGCTACTGAAACGCGCTCGCCACCGCCTTCGTGCAGGCGGGAGGCCATGGAGCGGGCCCGCTGCGACTGTCCGTCGGCGATCAGGTCGAGGTAGGCGAGCGGGACGGCGAGTGGTCCGAGTTCGTGTTCGTCACCGCGCGGCACGGGACCGGCTGGGTCTCCGCTCGCCACTCTCCGCCGACACCCGATACCGTCGTGGTGCGGGTGCCGAGCCGCCATTTCATCGTGGTTCGGCCCATGGCGTCTGCTGTCGCTTTGGTGTGGGTACGTCCACGCGGATCTCGGCGCCCAGGCGGGCGCCGCCGACCAACTGCAGGGCGTCGCCAGACCAGAACTTACCGGGGTCATAGTAGTTCGTCGGACGGTCTCCGGCCAGGAGTCCCATCGCCTGGTAGGTGCCGGCTACCACCTCCGCGCAGTAGGTCGACTCCGCCGGCGCCGGTCGACGAAGCCGGCCACGGAGCCAGCGGCTGGCTAGGGCCGCCGTCGCCGGGAACGGGGTGCCGTTCGTCCGCGCGATGGTGCGCAACAGCGCATCCTCCATCTCACGAGTGACGGGGGAGTCGAGCTGCCGCAGCCAGGTCCGCTGGTCGTACCGGTGGCTCCACTGTTCGACCGCGGACAGCAGATCATGCAGTTGCACGCCGCGGTGGTAGGTGCCGGTCCACACGTCGAGTAGCCCGCGGCCGATTTCGGCGTGCCACATCAACGGCGGCAGATCGTCGAGGACGACAGCCATTCCGACATGGTTGACGGGGGCGTTGGTGGCGGCACGAACAGCCTGGTCTGCGGTCGACCTGCCGCGGAACAGCCACAGGTCGCCGGTGCGGGTCAGGTCGACAGCCGCGGCTAGGCTCAATACCGCGTCACTCACGGAAAGGTCTCCCTGTTCATGAACCTCTGGAAGGTGCTCGGTCTCGCCGGCCTCGCCGGTGTCGCGGCAGCCGGAGTCATCATCGCCCGTGAGCAGCGGCAACGGACACAGCTGGCGCCCGAGGAGATCCGTACCCGGCTTCACGAGCGGCTCGAGCAGATGCCCACCGCACCGACCTCAGGCACCGTGCCGGAGGGGGACGCCACCCCGACGATACGCCGGCGGTGGCTCCCACGTCGGCACCGACGTCGCACCCGATCGCTAACCGCCGGCGTGAGCCCGGAGCCGCAGCCGGACGCAAGCGGTCAGCCCATGTGCAGCGTCGATCGGTGGCCCTCGCCGGTCCGCGCCGGGCTTCGATGAGGTAGCGGCTAGGCAGCCGCTCGGCGACGAGTCGGGCATAGCCCCACGGGGGACGTTCCTCAGTCGCACGGCCGTCTAGCCAGCTGTGTCGGGCCGCATACTGCACGGCGAGGTTTGCCCCAGCGCAGTGCGCAAGCACGTCGACCTGGTCGTGGCGAAGGTGCTCGCGCAACGCCTCGACATCGTCAACGAGAGCGTCGCAGCGGTAAGAGGCGGCGCTTATCGGCGTCTCCGACCGACCCGTGCCCCGGTAGTCAGGCCGGATCAGCCGCAGAGGTCCGGACAGGCCGCCGAGTCCACCGAGGCTGGCTGAGTCCTGCAGGGGACCGCCGGGCAGGCACACGACTGGGGTGCCCTCGCCGGACACCTGATAGGCGAGTCTCGTTCCGTCACGCGCAGTGAGTACAGGCACGGCTGGATTATCCTCACCAATCGCTCAACCACGCAATCGGGGTTGTGACCGGCCCTCACAGCGGCAGAATGAGTGCGATTTCTGGAGGTCGGGGCACTACTTGCGTTGGACGTCGACCATGAGGGGCCCGCTGCCGTCTGCGGTGAGGGTGGCTCGTCCGGCCTCAAGTCCCGTTGGCATCGTGACAGTCCAGGTCACATGCCCCAGTTGGTTGTTCTCCGCTGTGCCTGCGTCCGCCGAACCCAGGCGCCATTCACGCGATCCCTAATGGATGGAGAGTACGACGTTCTTCATGGGCATCTCAGCCGGATCTTGACCGGCGGAACAGCCACCGGTTGATGAGCCGGTGTCGTTGCAACCTAGGACGAACGCTCGACCTTGGACGGTTATAGGTGCCTCTCGCTGGACCACAGGGTGGGGATCGTCTTCCCCGATACGTAGGTAGGGCGCGGCACAGGACGCCGAGGCTGTCCCAGAGGCCCACGGTGCGGTCGCGACCATTAGAGCGCCGGCGAGAAGGGCCAGCGAGCCGCCGGGCTTGCCTCTACGCATCCTCCACCGTCCTGTCATGCACGATTCGACGCGTTGCGTCGAGACTTGGTTCCACTATGGAGCACGGCGCGACAACATATCCGGATTCGACGGACGACCGGGCGGCTACGAGGACCCGGTCGACCCGACCATCTGGCTGCGCGAGCACATCGGCGACACCGATGACGACAACCTGAGTAGCTGAGTCCTGTGTTCAAGGTCCCGCATCCAGCGCCGGTCTCACTGGATCAGACATCGTGCGCGTTGTTCGATAAGGGCTGCCGGACGGATGGGGAGCAGACCTACCGCGGCTTCACGCAAGCGAGCCGCCCTACTTCCAGGGCCGCGACGTCGGCGACGTCACCATCGTTGTCCTGACCCGCTGGCCCGCGTCACATCTCCTGCCGCAGCAGCTCGAGCCGGTCCAGAAGGCCCTCCAGCGCCTCTTCGAACTCCCTGGCCGAGTGGTCCTCGGACAGCGAGGAGCTCAGCCGCTTGACGGTCGGGTAGTCGGCGAGATGCGGGTCCTCGTCCTCACCGTCCTCTCCGTCCTCGAGCACGTCGAGCGGTCCGACGTCCGCGCCTAGGGTCGCGACCTCGAGCAGCAGATGTCCGAGCAAGAAGCTGGTGAACGCCCGGTAGGCGCCGACGGCGGCCTGCTCGCTGAAGCCCTCGTCGGTCAGCCCGCCCAGGAACGCCTCCACCCATTCCAGGCTGCGTAGCGGTGGCCGCAGCCAGGGCGCCTCGACAGGCCGCGAGGCGACCAGCGGGAACGCCCGCGGGTGGGCCAGCGCGATCCGCCGTACGCCATGGGCCAGCCGCTGCAAGAAGTCCTGCCACCCGTCGCGCGGGCTGTCGATGACGTCGCCGTCGGCACGCATCTCCTCGACGATGCACTCGACGACGCCGTCGAGCAGCGACTCCCGACCGGGGACGTAACGGTAGAGCGACATGGCCTCGACGCCGAGCAGCGACCCCAGGCGGCGCATCGACAACCCGGGCAGCCCGAACTCATCGATGTAGGACAGCGCAGCGGCGACGATCCGCGCACGATCGAGCGGCACCCGGGTCGACGGAGGAGCCTGCCCCGCGACGACGTCGGCGTCCGCGTCGACGCCTTCTTTCGATGGGTCCCACTTGTCAGGCACAGCACCTTCTCACCACGTCCGGCCATGGTACGGCGACCTCAGGCCACCGGTGCAGAGCGCGAAGGATCACGCTGATCATGGCGGTGGCGGGATGGGATGGTCACTGGCGAGATCGAGCACGACGCCCAGCGGGATGAGCATGGTGACACCTGAGTCCCCGTCCGGCGACTGCATGAGGTATCGGCAGTAGGCGGAATGGAACGCATCAGTCCGGAGAAAGTTGCGATGCGCGTGCATGCGCTTACACTGTAAGGGGTAGCCAATCGATAGTCCGAGAGACCCGACGAAAGGCATCACGATGCAGGGCAAGGCAGCTCTCGTCCTCGGCGCCGCGACCGGATACGTCTTCGGCGCCAAGGCAGGCACTCAGCGATACGAGCAAATCAAGGCGAAGGCAGACCGTTTGTGGCGCGACCCACGGGTCCAGGACAAGGCGGCGCAGGCCCAGGACCTCGCCAAGCAGAAGGCGCCCAAGCTCCAGGAGAAGGCGACGCAGGCCGTCGCCAAGGCCAAAGGCAAGGCGACGAAGAAGCGGACGTCCGCGACGACCACCGCACCTGAGGTTGCCACGCCGGCCACCAAGCCGCCGACCGTGCCGGACACGCCCCTCGAGGCCAGCGTGCGCCCGACCCCGTCCGCACCGCAGTCGGGTGGTATCTCGGGTGGGTCCGATGTCTGAACCGGGAACCGGACCGAACACAGGCTCCACCAGTCTCGCCGGGAGCGACAGCACCACTCGGGCCCAGGAGCCATCGACCGGGCAGCTGGTCTCTGCGCTGTCGGAGCAGACCTCGCAGCTGGTGCGCAGCGAGCTCGAGCTGGCCAAGGCCGAGATGTCGGCCAAGGCCAAGCACGCCGGCGTTGGTGCCGGCATGTTCGGCGGGGCCGGGGTCGTCGCGCTCTACGGACTCGGCGCGCTGATCGCCACGATCATCTTGGCGCTGTCCCTAGTGCTCGCGCCGTGGCTGGCCGCGCTGATCGTCACGGTCGTGCTCTTCGCCATCGCAGGAGTCGTCGCCCTGATGGGCAAGAAGCAGGTCACCAAGGCAACCCCCGCGGCACCGCAGGAGACGATTGACAGCGTCAAGAAGGACATCGCGACCGCCAAAAGAGACCGGACCTCATGACCACGCCGAACCAAGCACCGTCGACCGAGGCCACGACTCGCGTCGACCAGGCTCAGGCCGAGGGCAGAAAGCCTGACGTCGACGAGATCAGGGCCGATATCGCCGATTCTCGCCAAGAGCTCGCGGAGACAGTCGACGCGCTGAGCTCCAAGCTGGACGTCAAGACCCGCACCAAGCAGCGGATGGGCGAGACGAAGCAGCGCATGCAGACGCGCGCCTCGGAGCTGACCCGGCGTGCGAAGGACAGCGCCACCGACGAACACGGCAAGCCGAAGCCCGCCGTACCGATCGGCGGCGGCGCAGCCGCCGCGCTGGTCGTCGGCGTGGTCGTGCTCGTCGTCGTGAAGCGTCGGCGATGAGCCAGGACACGACGCGCAAGGACGCGCCGCACCCGGAGACCTCGGACAAGCCCGACTCCCCCCGGGACATGAAGAAGCCGTCGCTGATCTATGTCGCCCGCAAGACGATGCGCGAGTTCTCGAAGGACCAGTGCACCGACCTCGCAGCGGCGCTGACCTACTACTCGGTGCTCGCGCTGTTCCCTGCCCTGATCGCGCTGCTGTCGCTGGTCGGCCTGGTCGGCCAGGGCCCCAAGACGGTGGACACGCTGCTCGGGATCCTCAGCGACGTCGGGGCCTCGTCGGTCGCGGGAACGCTGGAGGCGCCGCTGACGCAGCTGAGCCAGACGCCTGGTGCCGGGCTCGCGCTGATCATCGGTCTGGCCGCGGCCCTGTGGTCCGCATCCGGGTACGTCGGAGCGTTCGGCCGGGCGATGAACCGGATGTACGAGATCGAGGAGGGGCGGCCGGTCTGGAAACTGCGCCCGGTAATGCTCCTCGTCACTCTCATCACCGTTCTGCTCGCCGCGCTGGTGCTCTTGGCCCTGATTATCAGCGGACCCGCCGCCACCGCTGTCGGCAGTGCCCTGGGCCTGGGATCCACGGTCGTGACGATCTGGAGCATCGCCAAGTGGCCGGTGTTGCTCGTCGTCGTGATCCTGATCGTGGCGCTGCTCTACTACGCCACCCCCAACGTCAAGCAGCCGAAGTTCCGCTGGATCAGCGTCGGAGCCGTCTTTGCCATCGTTGTGTGGGTGCTCGCGTCCGCGGCGTTCGGCTTCTACGTCGCCAACTTCTCCAGCTACAACAAGACCTACGGTTCACTGGCCGGAGTCATCGTCTTCCTGCTGTGGCTGTGGATCACCAACCTCGCGCTGCTCTTCGGCGCAGAGCTGGACGCCGAGCTCGAGCGCGGCCGTGAGCTGCAGTCGGGCCTCGAAGCCGAGGAGACCGTCCAGCTCCCGCCTCGCGACACCCGCAACATCGAGAAGGCGGAGAAGAAGCACGAGGAGGACGTCGCTCGCGGCAGACAATTGCGGACCAGCAGCGGCGCCAGCCAGGAGGACGAGAGGAGCAACACCGATGCGAAGTGAAGACAGAAGCAGCAAGTCCGCCAAGATCCTCTACCAGCCCCTGGGACTCGTCAGTAGCGTGCTGGCCGGCGTTGTCGCGGGGCAGGCCTTCAAGCAGGTCTGGAAGCGGGCCGCTCCCGGCGAGCAGGAGGACCCGCCCAGGGCGCTCGAGTCGGAGTACGACATGAAGCAGGTGCTCATTGCCGCGGCGATACAGGGCGCGATCTTCGCCCTCGTCAAGGCAGTCGTCAGCCGCGGAGGTGCCCGCGCCTTCCAGCGCTGGACCGGCGAGTGGCCGGGCGACTGAGGGACAAGCCGGGTACGCCCGACCTGCGCTCCGGTCTGGCCCCCATTGACAGCTTCGTCCCGTTAACCCGGTGCACCCGCATCACTTCGGCCAGAATGACCAGCGGCGCCATGCCAGGGCGTTGGCACATGGACCGGGGGCCCGGCGGCCCGTCTCCGCCGGCTCCTTGCCGCTGAACGGTCCAGGCACATCGATAACCCGCTTGCGCCAGCCGCGGGTTGTCGGAAGAGTCGGGAACTATGAGCGATATGTGGGTGGACTCCGGCGACGATCCACGAATCTACGGCAACCCGGAGGGCGAGAAGGCCACACTGCGGGAGTACCTCGTCAACTACCGGTTAACCCTGGACATGAAATGTGGCGGTCTCGACGCCGAGCAGCTCGCCCGCCGCTCTGTTCCGCCGAGCACCCTGAGCCTGCTCGGGCTGATCCGGCACCTGGCCCAAGTGGAGAACCACTGGTTCCAGAGGGTGCTGCGGGGGAAGACCGACCGGCCCCGCCTGTTCCAACGCGACGACGACAAGGACGCCGACTTCAATGGTGCGGTCGCAGACCCCGCGGTCGTCGAGGAGGCGTTCGCTGCGTGGAAGGCGGAGATCGCCGCGGCCGATGAGTGGCTCGACGCGCTCGATGAGGACGACCTCGGGCAGGACGTGTCGTTCGACGATGACACCGTGAGTGTCCGCGACGTCCTCGTCCACGTGATCGAGGAGTACGCCCGACACGCCGGCCACGCCGACCTGCTGCGCGAGTGCATCGACGGGCGCACCGGGCAGTGAGCCGGCGCGGTCGGCGAAGCCCTCGAGCCGTGAGCACCGTACCCGTCGCCCGGTGCATCGCTGCTCCACGCGGCCGGCCCGGTCCACTCTGGAGCGGACGGCCGGGAAACATGTGACGATGCCAGCGTGGGCTCAGTGACTTCGAATGCGATGGGCTGGCTCCTGCGGTCTGACGAGCCGGCTATCCGGGTCTTGGTCCGTCGAGACGTCCTGGGTGAGTCGCCCGATGCTGATGTGGAACAGGTCTCCTCCGGCCCGATGGTGTCAGCCCTGCTGCCGGGCCAGCAGTCCGACGGCGGTTTCGGTCGTGACCCGTACCGCAAGTGGACCGGTGTGCACTGGCGACTCATCTCGCTGGCGGAGCTCGGCGTACCGCCTTCGGACCCACGTGTGTCTGCAGCGGCGGAACGGGTGCTGGCCTGGATCACCCACGGGCTTCGACGCGGGCCTACTGTCATTGACAACCTGGCCCGGGCCCATGCCAGCGTCCAGGGAAACGCTCTGGGCGCGTGCTGCCGGCTGGGCCTGGCCGGCGACCCCCGCGCACAGCGTCTCGCAGAGTCTCTGATCTCCTGGCAGTGGCCGGACGGGGGGTGGAACTGCGACCTCGAGGCCACCGGCTCCCGGTCGTCGTTTCACGAGTCGCTGGGCACTGCCTGGGGACTATACGAGTACGGTCAGGCAACTGGGGACCACGCGGCCCGGGACGCCGCGGCTCGGGCCGCCGAGCTGTTTCTCGAGCACCGGCTTTTTCGTCAGTTGCATACGGGCGACCCCATCAACCCGCTGTGGCTGAAGCTGCGCTATCCGTCGTACTGGCACTACGACATTTTGCAGGCGCTGCTGGTGCTGAGCCGGATGGGGCTGACCCGTGACCCGCGCGCTTCCGACGCCCTCGACGAGCTCGAACACCGTCGCCTGCCGGATGGCCGATGGCCGGCCCAGGGGCAGTGGTGGAGACCGGCCGGCCACCCGGTCACGCCGGACGTGGTCGAGTGGGGCCGCTCCGGTGAGCCCAACCCGATGATCACGCTCAATGCCTTGCGCGTCCTACGCGCCGCCGGACGTCTCGACAGTAGTTAGCCTCTCAAACGTAGGTATCTGTCGGCCGCTGAGTCAGTCCACGCAGAGACAGAACGGGTGCCGGGCCGGGTCGAGGAACACCCGGAAGGACGTGCCGGGTTGGTGCTCGTGCTTGATGGCGCCGAGCCCGAGCACGGCCGCCTCGGCGGTGTCGAGGTCGTCGACGATCACGTCGAGATGCATCTGCTGGGGAACCTCCTGGCCCGGCCAGGCGGGCGGGGTGTAGGCCTCGACCTGCTGGAAGGAGATGCACTGGCCGTCCTCCGAGCGGATCTCCGCCCAGTCAGCGGAGACGGTGACCTTCCACTCCATCAGCGCGCCGTAAAACGTCGCGAGGGCGGCCGGGTCGGGACAGTCGATGACGAAGCCTGGAAAACGTGCGATAGCCATACCTGGCACCCTACGCGAGCCGGCAACGACATCCTCGTCCGCACGGCGGCATCGTCGGAGCGGTTGAGGCGCCGGTCGTCCTGACCCGCGAGGACGCGTACGACGGAGCGACCGTCCCGCTCATCCAGTACCGCCTGGAGAGCCCCCCTCTTGAGCCCCGTCCACGCACTCGGCACCCCAGGAACTGTCACCGCCACGTCAGCAGGTCAAGGCGAGCAGCCTACGCTGAGGGTGTGTCGGACGACGGGAGCCGGCCAGCCCGGATCGAGGACGTGCGCGACCTGGCTTTGGTCATGCCACATGTCACCGTGGACTACGGGACTGGCGACAACCCGGTGTACCAGGTGGGCGGGAAGTCGTTCATCTTCTTCCGCAATCCGCGCCCGGATGCGGTCGACTCCGAGACCGGGGAGCGATATCGCGACGTGATCGTCTTCTGGGTTGCGTCCGAGGCGGACAAGCAGGCGCTGGTGCAAGACGAAACGTCGCCGTTCTTCACCACTGCGCATTTCGATGGCCACCCGTCGGTGTTGCTGCGGGCCAGTCGTATCGGTGATCTCACCCGGAAGGAGCTGGCAGAGGTGGTCCAGGAGGCGTGGCTGTCACGCGCGTCAGCTCGCCGAGCGGCGTCCTGGCTCAGCGCTCATCCCCTGGGCTGAACACACGTTTCCCTTCTGGTGTCGCCACGTAACCGAACGGATCGCGGCTGATCCGGGCGCGCTGAGCCACTCAAGGCCCGCCGGCGACCTCAAGGCCGAGCCACGCAGCGAGATCCCCTATCTCGGCGCGGACCGCGGCGATCATGGCCTTGGTGAATCGGACGTCCTCGTGGATCGCGTTCACGACGAGCGTGCCGGCCTTGCGATCGGCGCTCGCGTCGAGCTTGCCGACGAGCCGGTCGCCGTGGAGTACGGGGAGGGCGAAGTAGCCCCAGCGGCGCTTGTCCTTGGGCTTATACATCTCGAGGATGTACTCGAAGCCGAAGAGCTGCTCGGAGCGGACGCGGTCGTGGATGAGCCGGTCGAAGGGCGAGAGCAGCGCCGTACGCCCCTTGAACGGCAGGCCGACGTATGCCGGGTGGACGCGCCAGGTGCCCGGCGTGCCCTCGACAACGGCCTCCTCCCCGGCGTCGCCGACGTAGGGCGGCTCACCCGGTATCTGTGGGCCGGTGGAGCGGGCGATGCCGAGCGCCGCGAGCCGGCGCTCGTTGCGGTGCCTGACGGCGGCGTCGAGGTCGAGGGTGGGCTGGTCGGCCGGGTAGACGCGCTCGGGCAGGTCCCAGTAGCGCTGTCGCCC
>JACCUS010000367.1 GCA_013811715.1 Nocardioidaceae bacterium | reverse complement strand
GCTCATCCGTCGATACGGTGCGGTTCAGTGGGGCTTGGCGTACGCGGCGACACCGGTGTCGATGAGGACGCAGGCTTCGTCGCCGACGGTCCAGGCGTCGTGCCCGGGTTCGATCCGGACCACGTCGCCGGGTTCGACAGTGAACTGGGTTCCGTCGTCGAGCCGGACGTCCATCTTGCCTGAGAGGCAGATTCCGGTGTGCCGGGTCTGGCAGGAGTTGGTGCCCGCGATCGGCTTGACGTCCTGGGACCAGCGCCAGCCTGGCTCGAAGACTCCGCGGCCGAGGGTGAAGTCGCCTAGTGTGACCACGTCCATGTGGCCGTGGTCCTTGAACGGACGGGTTTCCTGCGGGGTGTCGATACTGTGCTTCTCGGATGTTGACACTGGTTCCTCCTTCATCGGGGCTTGTATAGGGTCTGCGTCACTTGTTCGGTCAGGTTGTCGTTGTCGCGAGCACGGAGATGCTCTTGACGCCGTACGTGGCGCTGGCTCGGCGGGCCTGCTCGGAGATGAACTGGTAGGCGTTTTCGCGGATCTGGTCGACGACGAATCCCGATGACTCGATTGCGTCGAGGTACTGGTCCTGCTGGGCAGCGCCTCCTATGCAGGACGCCCAGAGGTCTGCGTTGCAGACGATGGCATCGGTGAGTGCCTGTTCGCTGACGATGTCGGCGACCGCGAGCCGTCCGCCCGGTCGCAGCACCCGCGCCGCCTCGGTGAACACAGCCCGCTTGTCCGGGCAGAGGTTGATGACGCCGTTAGAGATGACGCAGTCCGCGGTGGAGTCCGGAACAGGCAGTGCCTCAATACGGCCTTCGCGAAACTCGACAGTGGAGATGCCTGAAGCGGCGGCGAGACGTCGGGCCTTCTCCAGCTGTTCGGGTGTGAAGTCAATGCCGATGACCCGACCGGTGGCTCCAACGAGGCTCGCGGCGTAGAACACGTCCGTTCCTGACCCGCTGCCGAGGTCGACGACGGTTTCTCCGGCAACCAGGTAGGCGAGGTCGAAGAAGTAGCCGACGCCGGCGAACGACTCCAGCGCGTCCGGCGGCACGGTCGTCAGCCGGTCGGCTGCGTATCCGACGCGCAGTGCCACCTGCTCACCCAGCTCGAAGTGGAACGGCCCGTCGGGCTGCTGGGCCACATGCCGGTACATGTCCTTGACCTTGGCTTCGAGCTGGTCGGTGTCCACTGTTGCGGTCATCCCAACTCCCTTCCCGTTCCTCAAGTAGTTTCTTGAATACAACTCCCACGGAATGGTATTGTCAAGAGAAACCTTGAATATTTCTGCTTGAAGGTGGCAACGTGACAGATCACCGTTCCAAGGCTCCGCTGTACGACACGCTGGCCGAGGCGGCCAAGGCATTGGCGAACGGCCGACGAGCTGAGCTGGTCGACGTGCTCGCCCAGGGCGAACGTTCGGTGGAGGAGCTCGCCGGCGAGATCGGACACACAGTCGCCAACACCTCCCAGCACCTGCAGCGACTGCTGGGGTCGGGGTTGGTGCGGTCGCGACGCGACGGGACCCGCATCTACTACTCGCTGTCGGGCCCGGTCGTGCTCACGCTCTGGCAGACGATGCGGCGTGCCGCCGAGGAGCACGTCGCCGGGCTCCAGCAGCTGGCTGACGACTACCTGGGTGATCGAAGCAGACTTGCCACCATCACCCGCGACGAGCTACGCGATCGCCTCCGCGACGGTGATGTCGTCGTGCTCGACGTACGCCCAGAACCCGAGTACGCCGCCGCGCATATCCGCGGCGCGGTCTCCATCCCGGTGCAGGACCTGAAGTCCAGGCTGGGCGAGATTCCGGGCGGGGCGGACGTCGTCGCCTACTGCCGCGGCCCCTACTGCGTCTACGCCGACGACGCGGTCCGGTTGCTGAACCGCAACGGGGTTATTGCCGCGCGCCTGGAGGACGGGTTCCCGGAGTGGGCCACGGCGGGCCTTCCGATGGAGCACTCTGAGGCGAGTGCCGGTGGGTGAGCTGACGGTCCACCCGGTCGTCGACGAAGGACTGGGCAACACCTCCTACCTGGTGGACCTGGCTGACGGTCGCGCCCTCGTCGTGGACGTCAGCCGGGACCTGCGTGCGGCCCGGGCCGCGGCCGAGCGTCGTGGGTTACGGATCCGGTGGGCCGCCGACACGCACCTGCACGCCGACTTCCTCAGCGGCGCGTGCGACCTGGCCGCGCACGACGGTACGGCGGTGCTGGCTTCGGCTGCTGGTGGCCGGCTGTTCGACCACATCGGACTGGCCGACGGGGACGAGGTAGACCTCGGCGGACTCCACCTCCGGGCGCTTGAGACCCCCGGACACACCGACGAGCACCTCTCCTTCACCCTGAACGACGCCAACAGAACCATCGGTGTGTTCACGGGCGGTTCACTGCTGGTTGGCGCGGTCGCCCGCACCGACCTGGTCGACCGCGACCGGTCCGAGGAGTTCGCCCGTGCCCAATACCGCTCGGTGCAGCGGCTCCTCGCACTCCCCGACGACACCCTGGTGTGGCCCACACATGGCGCCGGGTCGTTCTGCTCCGCGCCCTCCGGTGCCGACCGGACCACGTCGATCGGCACCGAACGAGCCACTAACCCGCTGCTCGGCGCCCGCGACGAGGACGAGTTCGTCGACCGGCTGCTCACGTCTCTCGGTTCCTACCCGCCGTACTTCCGCGACCTGCCCCAGAGGAACCGGCGCGGCCTCATCCCGTTCCAGACCGAGCCGGGTCTGCGCCCGCTTGAGGCGGCCGGGGTCGCCCGAGCTCGCGCCCGCGGCGCCCAGGTGGTCGACGTGCGCCCGGTGCAGGACTTCAGCCATGCCCACCTTCCCCGGTCACTGTCCATAGCCTTGCGCGGCGCCTTCGCGAGCTGGCTCGGCTGGCTCACCTCGCCGGACCAACGCCTCATCGTCGTGCGCAACGAGGACCAGGACCCCGCTGAGATCGTCTGGCAGGCCGTCAAGATTGGCTACGACAACGTGGACACTGAGCTCCTCGGCGGCGTCGCGGCCTGGGACGCGGCGGGCTTTGATCTGGCCAGTAGCCCACTGCTGCCGGCCGACTCGCTCGGCCAACGTCGGGTGCTGGACGTCCGCCAGTACACCGAGTACGTCGCTAGCCACGTCGCCGGAGCCACCCACGTAGAGCTCGGGGACCTCGACGCGCATGCCGACGACATCCCAGCCGGCCCGCTTGCGGTGATGTGCGGGCACGGCGAGCGTGCGATGACGGCCGTGAGCGTTCTCGAGAAAGCCGGCCGTACCGACCTGGCCGCGGTCGCAGGAGGACCCGAGCATGTGGCGGCGCACCGAGGCGCGCCGCTCGAAGTCGGCGCGTGAGGGACCACCCCCCGCCGGGTGCCGGCACGGTCACCCGTGAGGTTCGGCTTGGTCTGTCTGCGAACGCCGCCCAGTTCGGTCTGCTCGTTGCCGTCAACGCCCTGGTCGGGGGCATGCTAGGGCAGGAGCGGACCGTGCTGCCGCTGCTCGCCGGACGCGAGTTCCACCTCGGTGCCTACACCGCAGCGCTCACCTTCATCGTGGTCTTCGGGCTGGCCAAGGCCGTCACGAACTACTTCGCCGGCACCTGGTCGGACCGGTTCGGCAGAAAACCCGTCCTGGTCGCAGGCTGGCTGGTCGCCGTGCCGGTCCCGCTCCTGCTCATCTGGGCATCCTCCTGGACGTGGGTCCTCCTCGCGAACCTGCTCCTCGGCATCAGCCAGGGCCTCACCTGGTCAACGACCGTGGTGATGAAGATCGACCTGGTTGGCCCCGCCCGCCGCGGCCTCGCCATGGGTCTCAACGAGGCGGCCGGGTACGGCGCCGTCGCGGTCACCGCCCTGGCCACCGGCTACCTCGCCGATGCGTACGGGCTCCGGCCGGCACCATTCCTGCTCGGCATCGCCTTCGCAGCGCTGGGCCTGGGCCTGTCCACCCTGGGCGTCCAGGAGACCAGAGGGCACGCACGTCTGGAGGCCGCTGACCGCGTCGCCCGCGCCGACGGAAAGCAGGACCATCTGCACGCCGAGCTGACCGATGCGCAGGTCTTCACCCAAACCAGCATCCGGGAGCCAGCAATGTCTGCGGCCAGCCAAGCCGGCCTGGTGAACAACCTCAACGACGGTCTCGCCTGGGGGTTGTTCCCGCTCCTGTTCGCCGCGGCCGATCTGTCGATCGCCAGAATCGGGGTCCTCGCCGCGCTCTACCCCGCGGTGTGGGGCCTCGGGCAGCTGTTCACCGGGGCACTGTCGGACCGGTGGGGCCGCAAGTGGCTCATCGTGGTCGGTATGTGGCTCCAATCAGCGGCCCTAGTTGTCATCGCGCTCGCGGACGCCTTCGCGCCGTGGGCGGCCGCGGCGGTGCTGCTCGGCGCGGGGACTGCGATGGTCTACCCCACCCTGCTGGCGACCATCGGTGACGTGGCGCACCCCCGATGGCGGGCCAGGGCGGTCGGCATCTACCGACTCTGGCGCGACGGCGGCTTCGTCGTCGGTGCACTGCTCGCCGGCATCATCGCCGACGCTCACGGCATCCGCTCTGCGATCTTGGTGGTCGCCGTCCTCACTGCGGTGTCCGGCCTGGTCGTCGCGGTACGCATGTACGAGACCTACCACCGACCCACCGTTGCCGTCGAAGCCTAAGAGCAGTCAACGCAGAGGGAGCCGTCGATGGGTGACCGGCCGCAAGGACGCCCCGCCCGGCGAGCGTGACGCCATCGCATGCGTGGCCTCAGCATCGTCGTCGCCAGCGGCCGCTAGTTTTCATTGCAAGTCTCGCAGCGCATCGCTCCGGGACATCGGTAACCCATAAGAGGGCGCTGTTGCGTGGGCAATCGGGTGGCATGGCTGAACGATCGCCCGCCGGGGAGTCAGATGGCCAGGGCCAGCTCAGCGAACGCCGCCGGTAGCCGGTGATGGACCGGTGCGTCGGTGGCAATGTCGTAGTGGCCGCG
>JACCUS010000303.1 GCA_013811715.1 Nocardioidaceae bacterium | reverse complement strand
GTTGTAGACCACGTCGAGGCAGACCGCGAGGCCACGCGCGTGGCAGGCGTCGACGAACGCGCAGAAGTCGTACGGGCCGCCATAGGGCTCGTGCACCGCCCACAGGCCGACGCCGTCGTAGCCCCAGCCGTAGCGGCCGGGGAACGTCGCGACCGGCATCAGCTCCACGAGGTCGACACCGAGCCCGACGAGATGGTCGAGCCTTTCGATGGCTGCGTCGAGGGTGCCGGCTGCGGTGAAGGTGCCGACGTGCAGCTCGTAGATGACCGACCCCGGCAGGGGTATGCCGCGCCACGCGTCGTCAGTCCAGGCGAAGGCGCCGACGTCGACGATCTCGGATGGGCCTGCGGGGCCGTCGGGCAGCCGCAGCGCACGAGGATCGGCACGGGGCTCTCCGTCGTCGAGGAGGTAGGAGTACTGGGTGCCCGGCGGCGCCTCGTGCTCTAGCTCCCAGTAGCCGGACCCAGCCGGTTGCATGGCGAAGGTCTCGGCGCCGACGCTCAGCGAGACCGACGACCGGGCATGCGGCGCCCAGACGCTGAACTTCATCGGATCTCCTCGACGAGCAGCGCCACCGGGAGCCGTGCGAAGACGTCGTCGACGTCGACACGGCTGGGGTCGGGCTCGGACGGCGCCGGTTGGACGTACGCCGCGCCTGTCAGCACGTCCCGCCAGCTGCCGACGGGGAGCGCGAAGGCGGCGACGCCGGCCATGAATCGCGCGGCGGTGACGACCCGGCTCCCACCGTGGCTGCGCTCGAAGGCGACCACCGCGTCGGACGAGGGTACTGCGGCATAGGCCGCATCCGGGCCGAACAGCTCGGGGTGGTCGCGACGCAGTCGCAGCGCGGTGGCGGTGACGAGCAGTTTGGCGTCGTCGAGCGAGCCATTGGTCGCAGGCGACTCGTGCGACCGAGGGCTGATGGTCTCCGCGGTTGCGAGGCCGACGAGTCGGGAGGTGTCCAGACGAGCCAATCGCTGCTCGAGCGAGTCGAAGTCGACCGGGCGACGGTTGTCGGGGTCGACGAGGGTGAGAGCGACAGCCTCGCAACCCTGGTAGACGTCCGGGACGCCGGGCAGGGTGAGCTGGATGAGCTTGGCTGACAACGTGCGTGCCCGGATCGTCGCGGCGTGCTCCTCGATCGCTGTCGACAGGCTGGCGGCGAGGCCCGCGTCATCGAGGCAGTCGTGGACGAAGGCCTGGACACGCTGCTCGTACGCGTGGTCGGGCTCCTGCCAGCCGGTCTGCCGCTTGGCCTCGCGGATCGCCTTCTCGACGTACTCCGACAGTCGGGCCGAGTCGATGGGCCAGCTGCCCAGCAACGTCTGGAAGACGAGGTAGCCCGTCGGCCCGTCGACGTCGTGAGCCTCCGCGTGGTGGCGTACGTCGTCCCAGAGCGTGCGCCAGGTCGCCGGGTCGTCGGCGACTGCGAGCAGCCGCGCGCGGACGTCTTCGCTCCGCTTGGTGTCGTGCGTCGAGAGTGTGGTCAGCCCACGCGGGTGGTGGTGCTGCTGGTATGCCGCCCAGGCATGCAACCGCTCCGGGCCTGGCTCGTCGAGCCCACCGGGGTCGCCACCCACCTCGTTGAGCGGGAGCAGGCGGTTGAAGCGGTAGAACGTGGTGTCCTCGACTCCCTTGGCCATCACCGGGCCGCACACCTGCTGAAAGCGGACGACGAGGTCACGGCCTGCGGGGCTGGTCGTGTCCACGTCGGCCAGGAGCCGCCGGAGCAGGTCGACCTCGTCGGTCAGGGCGGGGCGGGCAGCGCGGGCGGCGTCTGTCAGCCGAGTCAGTCGGGCGAGCTGGTCTTGGTCGGCCCGCTCGCCGGGTCGCAGGTACGCCCGGTAGACCTCAACATGCGCCAGCACCTCGTCGAGAGCCGCCCGCACCCGGTCTTGGTCGGGCGTACCGTCGGCGTCAGCGTCGGCGGCGGCAACCTGGATCGCCAGTCGAGTGAGGCGCTCGAGCTCGGGGGAGAAGAGCCCCGCGACCACGTGGCGTCGCGCCGAGAGCTCAGTGTCACTCACCGACTCGTCGCCCCCGACCTCGCGCCACAGCCCGTCGAGCTCACACCTGGTGCGCGGGGCGAGGGCTCTGGAGACGACGCTCGCTGCGTCATACCCGGTCGT
>JACCUS010000302.1 GCA_013811715.1 Nocardioidaceae bacterium | reverse complement strand
TCGACCGGGTCACGTGGCGGCTCGGCCCGGGCGACCGGATCGGGTTGGTGGGCGTCAACGGAGCGGGAAAGTCCTCGGTGCTGTCGGTGCTGTCCGGCGCCGTCGCCCCCGACGCGGGCCGGCTGCGGACCGGCCGCAGCGTCGACCTCGGCTACCTCACCCAGACACTGGACGACGTCGAGCCCGCCGAGCGCGTGCTGGCGTCGGTGGAGTCGATCAAGCGGGTCGCGTCTGTGGCGGGCCGTGAGCTGACTGCCACGTCGCTGCTCGAGCGTTTCGGGTTCACCGGCGATCGGCTGACCGCGCGGATCGGAGACCTCTCTGGTGGTGAGCGCCGTCGGCTGCAACTGCTCCGACTGCTGCTCCGCGAGCCGAACGTGCTGCTGCTCGACGAGCCGACCAAACGACCTGGACATCGAGACGCTTAACGTCGTCGAGGACTTCCTCGACGGCTGGCCGGGGACGTTGGTCGTGGTGTCACACGACCGCTACTTCCTGGAGCGGGTCTGCGACTCGGTGGTCGCGCTGCTCGGCGACGGTTCGCTCCCGATGCTGCCCGGCGGGGTCGACGAGTACCTCATGAGGCGGTCGATCGAGCAGGCGGGGGCTGGAGCGCGTACGACGACGGGGTCTGCTGGCGGTTCCGGTCCTCCGAGTGACGCAGCCGCGACTCGTGCCGCGAAGAAGGAGGCGGCCAGGATCGACCGGCAGCTGGCCAAGCTAACCGCACGGATCGACGTCGTACACGCGGAGATGGCCGAGCACGCCAGCGATCACGAACGCCTCATCGACCTCGAGGCGGAGATCGCGGGTCTGGCAGCGGAACGCGACGAACTGGAAACGGCCTGGCTCGAGGCGGCCGATCAGGGCAGCTGAGGCGTCAGTCCTGGTCGAAGGGGGAGACGACGGTCCTCAGCAGGGCGCCGAGTGAGGTGCGCTGGTCGCTGGAGAGGCGGGCCAACAGTTTGCGCTCTTGGACCAGCAGCCGTTCCAGCGCGGCGTCGACCCGCACTCGCCCGGGCGTGGTGAGCCGCACCAGCACCCCCCGGCGGTCGCCGGGGGCCGGTAGCCGCTCGACGAGGCCCTTCTGAGCCAGCCGGTCGACTCGGTTGGTCATCGTTCCGGAGGTCACCATGGTCTCGCGGATCAGCCGGCCCGGTGACAGCTCGTACGGGTGGCCAGCTCGGCGGAGGGCGGAGAGCACGTCGAACTCCCAGGTCTCGAGCCCGTGCTCGGCGAAGGCCTGCCGCCTGGCGAGGTCGAGGTGCCGCGCCAACCGAGTGACGCGGCTCAGCACCTGCATCGGCGCCACGTCGAGGTCGGGCCGCTCGCGCTGCCACGCGGCGATCAGTCGGTCGACCTCGTCCCGCGCGATGCCCGGATCCGCGGACGCGGAGTCGGTGCGCGCGGGCGCAGTGGTGGCGGGTGGATGGTCCATGGATGTCAGCCTAGTCATCAAGATTCTCGACATTGAGACATGTTGCCGGGCTTGGGGGCGGCGCCTGCCCGCTCAGGCGGGCGCTGACGGACGGTGGCGGATGACCAGCCCCACCACCGCCACCGTGGCCGCCAACAAGACGGCTGCGGCGAGGAACGCGGCCGACGCCCCGGAGACGAAGAGCAGCGTCGCCTGCTCGCTCGGGCCTTCCCCCGCCGACGGCTGTTCGGCGGCGTTGTTGCGAGCGGCCCCGAACACCGTGACCAGCACCGCCAGGCCCAGTGAACCCCCGACCTGTTGCGACACGTTCACCAGACCCGACGCCGCCCCGGCCCGTGCCGGTTCGACGCCGGCGAGACCGGCGGAGGTGAGCGGCACGATCGCCGCCCCGTTCCCCAGACCGAGCAGGACCAGCGGGCCCAGCAGGCTCAGGTAGCTGCTGCCCACCGAGAGCTGAGTCATCCAGAGCAGGCTCACCGCAGACGTCGTCGTCCCGACGATCATGACCAGCCGGTCACCGAATCGCTCCACCAGGATCCGGGCGCTGACTTGCGAGCCGGTGAAGAGCGCGACCGTCACCGGCAGGAATGCCAGCCCGGTCTCGCTCGGGCTGTAGGCCAACACGTTCTGCAGGAACTGGGTGAGGAAGAAGAACATCCCCGCCAACGAGGCGAACATCAGCAGCCGCGCGACGTACGCGCCGCTGCGGGTCCGGTCGGCGAACAGACCGAGTGGGGTGATCGGCGCCTCGGCCGAGTGTTCGACGACGACGAACGCGGATAGCAGAGCCGCCCCCGCGGCGAACCCGCCGAGGGTCGTCGGATCGGCCCAACCCGCCGTCGCGGTGTGCACGAAGCCGTAGACGAGCAGGGTCATCCCCGCCGTCGACGTGATCGCGCCGGTGATGTCGAACCTGCCGGAGTGCCGCGGTGTCTCGGCGACGACCGCAGCCGCCGCCACCATCAGGGCTGCGCCGATCGGGACGTTGACCCACATCACCCAGCGCCACGACAGCCACTCGGTGAGCATCCCGCCTGCCAACAAGCCGATCGCTGCCCCGCTGACGGACACCGCCGAGTAGAGACCCAGCGCTCGGGTGCGGGGGCGACCTTCGGCGAACATGGACATCAGCAGGGCCAGCGTCGCGGGGGCGGCGAAGGCGGCGCCGGCACCTTGTGCCGCTCGCGCCACCACCAACCAGCCTGCGGAGGTGGCGAGCCCGCCGAGCAGCGAGGCGACCGTGAAGACGGCGATGCCGGCGAGGAAGGTGCGGCGACGACCCATCAGGTCACCGGTGCGGGCGCCCAGCAGGAGGAGTCCGCCGAAGGCCAGGGTGTAGGCGTTGAGCACCCACGAGAGTCCCGAGGGTGAGAAGCCGAGCGCCGTCTGCATGCTCGGCAGGGCCACGTTGACGATGCTCATGTCGAGCACGACCATGAGCTGGGTGACCAAGATGACGGCCAGGACGAGGCTGGGGTTGGAGCGCGCCCGAGCCCGGCGGTCGTGGCCGGCGGCGGCTCGGTCGAGCGTGGAGGAACGCTTGTAGAGCACGGAGTCGAGTCCTTCGGGTAGGCTGTAACACAATCGGAAGGCGCCTCCGGTTACAATACGGAGGTTTCCTCCGGTTAGCAAGTGTCAACCCGCGCGGAGGTGGAAGGGTGTCCCCGGTCCGGTCGGCACAACCCGCACCGTCGGCTGAGCGGCCGATGCGCGCTGACGCCCGGCGCAACTACGCCGCCCTGGTCGACGCCGCGCGCGCGGCGCTCACCGAGCACGGTGCCGCGGTGTCGCTTGAGGAGGTCGCCGCGCGTGCAGGAGTTGGCATCGGCACGCTGTACCGGCACTTCCCCCGTCGGCTGGACCTGCTGGAGGCGGTCTACCGCGACGACGTCGAGATGCTGGCGCACAGTGCCGAGACGCTGAGCGACTCGTGTCCGGAGTGGGAGGCGCTGGAGCAGTGGCTCTTCGTCTTCATCGGCTACGCCAGCACCAAACGGGTGCTGTTCCACGAGCTGGTCGACGCCATCGGGAAGGACTCCGAGCTGCTGACACACTCGCGCCAGGTGATCGATGCCTCGGTCACGCGAGTGCTGGTCCGAGCCCAGCAGGCAGGCGTCGCGCGTGCCGACGTACAACCGTCCGATCTGCTCCGGCTGGTGGGCGGCTGCACGATGATGCCCAACCTCGAGCCCGACCAGCAAGAGCGGATGTTGCGGATCGTCCTCGACGGCCTGCGCAGCTAGTGGTCGGCCCCCTCCAGGCGAGCTGGGACCCGGCGACGTACCTGCGGTACGCCGACGAGCGATCACGCCCCTTCTTCGATCTGCTCGCCCGGGTGGGCGCCGACGCGCCGGGGCGAGTCGCCGACCTCGGTTGTGGACCAGGCCGACTCACGGCCGCGCTCACCGAGCGTTGGCCGAACGCCCAGGTCGAAGGCATCGACTCCTCACCGGACATGATCGCGGCGGCCGCAGAACACGAGTCGGCTCGGCTGGCCTTCCGGGTCGCCGAAGTCACCCGGTGGGCGCCGGAGGCACCTGTGGACGTGATCGTGTCCAACGCGATGCTGCAGTGGGTGCCTGACCACCGTGCCCTGCTGCCGAGTCTCGTCGGCGCCCTCGCAGACGACGGATGGCTCGCGTTCCAGGTACCGGGCAACTTCGGCGAGCCGAGCCATCGGCTGCTTCGCCGGCTCGCCGCCGACCCCCGTTTCGCCGAGAGCACACGAGACGTCGAGTACCCCTCCGCCTCCGACGCCGAGGCCTACCTGACCGACCTGTCGACTCTCGGCTGCAGCGTGGAGGCGTGGGAGACGACGTACCTGCACGTGTTGACCGGGCCGGACCCGGTGTTCGGCTGGATCTCGGGCACCGGCGCCAGGCCGGTGCTGCAGGCGCTCGGGGAGGGGCAGCGTGAGGAGTTCGAGGCCG
>JACCUS010000296.1 GCA_013811715.1 Nocardioidaceae bacterium | reverse complement strand
CCGCGGCGGATGATGCCGCTCCACTCCTGGCTGGTGCCGGGCAGGAAGCCGGGCACGTCCACGAACGTGAGCACCGGGACGTTGAAGGCGTCGCATGTCCGCACGAAGCGGGCGCCCTTCTCCGACGCGTCGATGTCGAGGGTTCCGGCGAGCCGCATCGGCTGGTTGGCCACCACGCCGACCGAGCGCCCCTCGACCCGCCCGAAGCCGACGACGATGTTGGGCGCGAACATGGCCTGCACCTCGAGGAACTCCCGGTCGTCGAGCACCGACTCGAACACGGTGTGCATGTCGTAGGGCTGGTTCGGCGAGTCGGGGATGAGGGTGTCGAGGGCGCGGTCGGCGTCGGTGAACTCGAGGTCGGCGTCGCCCGCCGGATAGCCGTTGTACGCCGGCGGATCCTCCAGGTTGTTCTGCGGCAGGTAGGAGAGGAGCGCCTTGACGTACTCGATCGCGTCGTCCTCGTCGTTGCCCTGGTAATGGGCGTTGCCGCTCTTGGAGTTGTGGGTGTGCGCGCCCCCGAGGTCTTCCATCGTCACGTCCTCCCCGGTGACGGTCTTGATCACGTCCGGGCCGGTGATGAACATGTGCGAGGTCTTGTCGACCATCACCGTGAAGTCGGTGACGGCCGGCGAGTAGACGGCGCCTCCGGCGCAGGGTCCCATCACGAGGGAGATTTGGGGTACGACGCCCGAGGCGTGCACGTTGCGGCGGAAGATCTCGGCGTACAGGCCCAGCGACACGACGCCCTCCTGGATGCGGGCGCCTCCGGAGTCGTTGATGCCGACCACCGGGCAGCCGGTCTTCATCGCGAGCTCCATCACCTTGACGATCTTCTCGCCGAAGACCTGGCCCAGGCTGCCGCCGAATACGGTGAAGTCCTGCGAGAAGACGCAGACGGAGCGCCCGTCGATGGTGCCGTAGCCGGTGATGACGCCGTCGCCGTACGGACGGTTCTGCTCCATGCCGAAGTTCGTCGACCGGTGCCGCGCCAGCTCGTCGAGCTCCACGAAGGACCCCTCGTCGAGCAGCCGGTGCACCCGCTCGCGCGCGGTGAGCTTGCCCTTGGCGCGCTGCTTCTCGATCGCCCGTTCGGGCCCCGCGTGCACCGCCGCGTCGAGCCGCTCGTCGAGGTCGGCGAGCTTGCCGGCAGTGGTGTGGATGTCGATGTCGCTCACGGGGGGCAGCGTAGCGTGGACGGCGATGTCCTCGATGTACGCCGACCTCGGCCGCCCGCCACTGTCTGCCGAGACGCTGCGGCGAGCGCTCGTCACGCCCGGCTCGCTGTGGACCGACGTCGAGGTCGTCGCCGAAGCCGAGTCGACCAACGCCCTGCTCGCGCAGCGTGCCGTGTCGGGTGCCGGGTCGGGGCTGGTGCTGATCGCCGAGCACCAGACCGCCGGCCGCGGACGGCTCGACCGGACATGGACCGCGCCGCCGAGGTCGGGGCTGACGATGTCGGCACTGGTGCGGCCCCACGACGTCGAGGTGACGCAATGGCCGTGGCTGCCGTTGCTGGCCGGCCTTGCGGTCGCTGCCGCGGTGCGCCGGGAGGCCCGGCTGCCGGCGAAGGTGAAGTGGCCGAACGACGTGCTCGTCGGGGATCGCAAGCTCGCCGGGGTGCTGGTCGGGCGGGTGGAGGCGGGCGACCTACCGCCGGCCGCCGTCATCGGCATGGGTCTGAACGTGTCGCAGCGCGAGTCCGAGCTCCCGGCGCCCTCGGCTACCTCGCTGCTCGTGGAGGACGCCGCCACGGGCGACCGGTCGCTGCTGGCGCGGGCCATCCTGCGTGCACTGCAAGGGCTGGTCACCACCTGGCAGCTACACGGTGGCGGCACCGGGTCGGAACTCCATGCCGCCTACGTCGACGCGTGCGCGACCGTCGGGCAACGGGTGAGCGTGCAGGTCTGCGCTGGCGAGCCCATCCGGGGTACGGCTGTGGGAGTCGACGGCGGGGGCCGGCTCCTCGTGCAGACCCACGACGGACAAGTGGCGCTGGCGGCGGGAGATGTGATGCACGTCCGTCCGCAAACGTGACACCATCGACCCAGCGCCGACGCCTCTGCTGAGAGCCGGCGGTGCCATCGCACCGGTCTGACCAACTCGCCGCAGGAGGACTCATGGGCATCTCGACGAAGCTACTCAGCGAGGGCGAGCACGTCATCCACACGACGCGGACTCACTGGAAGGCCCTGGTCGTGCCGGTGCTGGTCTTGATCGTGACCTGCGGGGTGGCTGGATTCGTGATCGCGGTCCTGCCCGAGGGCGACAGTCAGACCCTGTTGATGTGGCTGGTGATCCTCGTCGCCGTGGTGTTGATCGCCTGGCTCACGGTGTGGCCGTTCCTCAACTGGATCACCGCGTCGTACACGGTGACCAATCGTCGTCTCATCAACCGGTCGGGCGTGATCACGCGGATCGGGCGTGACATCCCGCTGCACCGCATCAACGACGTCAGCTACGAGCGTCAGCTGCTCGACCGGATGCTCGGCTGCGGAACGTTGGTGATCGCGGTGGCCAGCGAGGAGGGCCAGTCGGTGCTCCCCGACGTGCCAAGGGTGGAGGAGCTCCAGCTGGTGATCACCGACTTGCTCTTCGGCGCCGACGACGGACAAGACGACGGCACGGCGCCGGACCGTGGGCCGAACCGCCAGTGACCGACAATGACGACGGCGTCGAACCTTCCCCCGCCGCCGACCACCCCACCCGGGGGGACCTCGAACGAGAGATCCTCGGCGAAGAACCGCACCTCACCTCACACGATGTCGTCGGCGCCGACGACTCCTCGATGGACGCGGCGCGTCGGTTGTGGCGGGCGCTGGGCTTTCCCGGCGCGGGTAACGCGGCCGCGTTCACGTCAGCGGACCGGGATGCGATGGCGACGTTGTCGACCCTGGTGGAGTCCGATGCGCTCGACTTCGAGACCGCCGTCAAGCTCACCCGGGCGGTCGGGCATACGATGGCCCGGCTTGCCGACTGGCAGGTGGCCACATTGAGCGAGTACATCGAACGCCTCGAGGCGGCAGGCCGCGGCACCGGCTCCCGGCTCTCGACCGGCCTGGGGGTGATCCGGGCGGTTGAGCCACCGTTCGAGGAGCTGCTGATGTACGCCTGGCGCCGGCATCTCGCTGCGGCGGTGGGTCGGGTCGAGGCGCTGGGGGCGACGGACGCCGACCTGCACACGCTGACCGTGACCGTCGGGTTCGCCGACATGGTGAGCTTCACCCGGCTCTCCACCGGCATCGACGAAGCCCGGCTGGCCGATCTCGTCGAGGACTTCGAGTCCACCTGCGCAGACCTCGTCGCCGCTGGCGGCGGACGGGTCATCAAGACGCTCGGCGACTCCGTCCTGTTCGTCGCGACCGTGCCGCGGGCAGGCGTCGACATCGCCAGCGACATCGTCGAGCGAGTGGGCAACGACGACACGTCGCCCGACGTCCACCTCGGACTGGCGACCGGGCCGGTCGTGATGCGGCTGGGGGACGTGTTCGGCCCGCCGGTCAACATGGCCAGCCGGCTCACCGGGATCGCCCGGCGCAACCGGGTCATCTGCGACCAGGTCACCGCTGACGCGCTCAAAGACGTCGCGGGCTACGTCGTCCGGGCGCTGACCGAGCGAGAGATCCGCGGCATCGGGTCGGTGCAGCCGATCTCGGTACGCCGGCTGTAGCCGATCCCTCCGCCGACCTCTGCCGCCGCACCAACGATCCGACTGTGGCGTGGCTCCGACCCCCTGACAGTCGGATCGATCCCGGATCGGACGTCGGGTAGGGGTGATCCCAGCCGGCTCAGTGCCTGGCGACATGCCTCCGCCGTCACACGGGGCGTTTACCAGGTAAACAAGGCAACCTAGCTGTTGCCCGGCAGATCTGCCTTCCAAGCTGTGCACTTGCCATGTGCACTGTTTGCAAGGGGCTCTACTGCGACCAGTTGATAGGACGTTAGGGGAGGTGGGTCGGTCGCGTCCGAGCAGGTGATCATGCTCGCCGCAGCCCAACGGGGAGATCCCGTGGCGGCACGTCCCGTCGGGTCAGCCCCGCGGCGAGGAGTCCGCGAGTCACGAGGTGCGTCGCCTGGTCCAGGTCCACTGTGGGCAGGTCCTCCACGATCTCGCCGCGGTCCACGACGATGACCCGGTCGGCGGTGCGGCGGGCGATGCGCAGGTCGTGGGTGACAAGCACCACGGTGAGCCCGTGGCGGACCCTGACGTCGGCGAGCAGTCCGATGAGGTGCTCCTGGGCCAACACGTCCAAGCCGCTGGTCGGTTCGTCGGCGAGCAGGACGTGCGGGTCGGCGGCCAGCGCGCGGGCGAGGGAGATGCGCTGGCGCTGACCGCCGGAGAGGGTCACGGGGCGACGGGCGGCGAAGGCGCGGGTGAGGCCCACCTGGGTGAGCAGGTCCGACACCGCGTGGTCCCGGCGACCAGCGCGAGGACCCGGCCGGGGTGACAGTTCTACGAGCGGGTGGCTGGCGCCACGACGGCGGGACCGGCAGCTGGGAGATCGCCGGCAAGTCCTTGCCGGAGGTGCGCTATCGCCGCCGGCTCAGGTTCACTCCGTCACCGCGGTGAGCCCAGCGGTCACAGACCTTCGCGTGCCAGACGGATCGGGTCCGTCAGCGGCTGTCGTCGTGGTCGTGCTCGTGCGTCTGCTGCGCACCCTCATCGTGGGCGTGCTGATGCGCATGGGTCTCGCCCCCGTGCTCGTGCTCGTGCTCGTGCTCGAGGTGCTCATGCTCATGCTCGCCGTGCTCGTGGGCGTGGGACACGTCGCCGTGGCTGTGCTCGTGGCTGTGTTGCGGCTGCTCGGTCATGATGCTTCCTTTCGGACGGGCCAGAAGCTCGGCGCAACTCGGACAGCGCGACCTGACCTCCGTTCGTCGACAGGCTATCGGACGCCGGTAGACAACTGAACACCCGTGAGTGGCGGG
>JACCUS010000289.1 GCA_013811715.1 Nocardioidaceae bacterium | reverse complement strand
GGACGCCGGCCTCCCGGGCGATCAGCTCTCCCCCCGCCAGGTCCCAGGGCCTCAGACCGCGCTCGACGTAGGCGTCGTAGCGGCCGCAGGCGACGTAGCACAGGTCAAGTGCCGCCGAACCCATCCGCCGGACGTCACGGATGTGCGGGACCAGACGTCCGGTCTCCACCGCCTGGCGAGCTCGTACGTCCGCGCGGTAGTGGTAGCCGGTGCCGACGAGTGCTCGAGTGGTGTCGGCGCAGTCAGACGGGCGGATGGGATGGCCGTCCAGCCAGGCGCCCCCACCCCGCAACGCGGTGAAGGTCTCGCCCGACGAGGGGTCGTGGACGACGCCGGCCACCGCACCTGCTTCGTCACACGCGGCCAAGGACACCGAGAACTGCCTGATCCCGTAGAGGAAGTTCACTGTCCCGTCGATGGGGTCGACCACCCACGTCACCCCTGAGGAGCCGCTGCTGTCGGCGCCCTCCTCGCCCACCACAGCATCGGCTGGCCGTGCGGCGGCGATCCGCTCCCGGATGAGACGCTCGGAGGCGAGATCCACCGCTGTGACGACATCGGTGGGGCTGCTCTTGGTGCCGGTGACCTCGACGCGGCTCTGCCCACCCTCGAGCACGAGGCGGCCGGCCTCGCGGGCGGTCTCCTCGGCGAGCCGAAGCAGATCGGTCGGCGACGTCACTGGTCGGGCTCGCACAACGCCGGCCGCTTCTCGCGGAGGTTGGGGCAGCAGTCAGGCTGGCACACGTCCCAGCTGGGTGGCGACGACCCGACAGTGGCCCGCTCCACCGTGCGACCCGACTCGACGGCAGCCCGTTCGACAAGCAGGTCGCGGGCGACGGAGACGAACGCCGGGTGGACCCCCGGAGTCGACGCACGTCGATACGCGAGCCGAAGTCGCTCGGCGGTCGCTGCGGCTTCGGTGTCGAGGTCGTAGATCACCTCCATGTGGTCGGATACGAACCCGATCGGGACCACGACGACAGCTTCGACTCCGTCACCGGCGAGGCGTTCGAGGTGGTCGTTCACGTCTGGTTCCAGCCAAGGCATCGCGGGAGGGCCGGACCTGCTGCAGTAGGCGAGCTCGAAGATATGAGCGACGCCAGTACGCTCTCGCACGCCGTGCGCCACAGACTCGGCGACAAACCGATGCTGGTCGACGTAGGCATCTCCGTCCGGCCCGGAGCCGCCGGCCATCGCGGTCGGGATCGAGTGAGTCACGAAGACGAGCCGCGCCTGGCTCTGCAAGGCGTGGGATAGCTCGGCCAGCGCCTCGCACGCCGTCTCGACGAACGCAGCGACGAACCCGGGATGGTTGAAGTAGTGCCGGAGCTTGTCGACGCGGGGAGCGTCGCTCATCGCGGCGACGGCGTCGTAGAGGTTCTCGCGGTACTGGCGGCAGCCTGAGTACGACGAGTACGCGCTCGTCACGAAGGCGGCTGCCCGACAGATGCCGTCCCGGCGCATCCGCTCGACCGCGTCGGTGAGGTAGGGGTCCCAGTTGCGGTTGCCCCAGTAGACAGGGATGTCGATGCCGTGCTCGCCGAGGTCGGCCTCCACTGCCCTCACGAGAGCGCGACACTGATCGTTGATGGGACTCTGGCCCCCGAAGGCGTCGTAATGCTCGGCCACTGCGACGAGCCGTTCGCGCGGGACGCCTCGGCCGCGGGTGACGTTCTCGAGGAACGGGAGCACGTCGGCCGGACGCTCCGGGCCACCGAAGGACACGAGCAGGATGGCGTCGTAGGGGTCGATGCTCGTCTCGGCTGGCATGACTCGATCCTGCCACCCCGACAGTCGGAGCCTCTCCTTAGACTCGGCTGCATGTTCACGTCGTACCGCAGCGTGCTGACCCGGCCCGGTGCGATCGGCTTCTCGTCGGCAGGGTTCGTGGCCCGGCTGCCGATCTCGATGGTGACGCTGGCGATCGTGTTGCTGATCGCCGAGCGCTCCGGGTCCTACGCCCTCGCCGGCACCGTCTCAGCCGCCTACATGGTCGCCACGTCAGTCTCGTCACCGGCACTGGCCCGCCTCATCGACCAGTGGGGGCAGCAACGGGTCGTGGTGCCGGGGGTCACCCTCTTCGCCGTCGGGCTGCTCGGACTGGCGACGTCGGTCGAGCTCGAGTGGTCGACGCCGCTCCCCCATCTGTTCGCTGCGCTGGGTGGCTTCGGCTACCCACCGGTCGG
>JACCUS010000271.1 GCA_013811715.1 Nocardioidaceae bacterium | reverse complement strand
TCATCAATGCGCCGCCTGCGGTGACCGAGCCCTCGAAGACGAGTGGGCGCAGATTGGCGCGGGCGGCATAGATCGCGGCGGTGTACCCGGCCGGGCCGGACCCGATGATGATGACGTCGCGCACGTCCGCAGTCACGTTGGCCTCACTCTGGCGTGTTGTCCGGCGGCCGGTACGACGACCGGCCTGATGGGTCAAACCGATCCTATTGCGGAATCATTCCCGCCACGGGGAGGGGAGCGATCACTGGCTACCGATGAGTTCCGGCGCTTCTGCGGGTCAGCACTGGGGGTGGAAAGACACGATGACGAGGGGTTGGCTCCCCTCAAGAGGAGAGCCATGAGTCTCAGCGAAACCTGGACCGGCTGGCTGCGCGCTGCATTGCGGGAAACCTGCACCCGTGAGCGGACGGGCAGTCTTTCGAGTGGACGGCCGCTGCGTCGATTGCCGAGTTCGAGGCACAGACCGACGCGGCGATACCGGGTCGGTGGCAGACGCGCCCTAGTAGCCGGTCTCGTACAGCACCTTGGAGGCGGTGGCGCAGTCCAGCACGGTCGCCCGCCTGGCATCGTCGTCCACCACCAGCAGGGCCAGCTCGCCCCTGAAGCGGATCGCCGAAACCACGGCGTCTCCGTCTCGGATCTCGCCTGCGGCGCACTCCCCGGCGCCGCGTGCCACCTCGACCCGGCCGGCGACCAGGTCTTCGGCCAGGGACGCCACCGCGGGCGGCGCGACGGTCGTCACGGGGTTGGGCCCAGGGGGCGTCGTCGATTCCTCGGCATCTCCCTGCGGCCCGGCCGCATCGCCGGACTCCTGAGCTTCTCCGCGCCCCGCCCCCGACGCGGTCTCCAGCGCGCTCCCGTCGCCGCCGGCGCTGCTGTCGACGTCTGAGCCGAGGTCCAACGTCATCCCGACCGCGCCGGCGATGACGACCGCGGCCGCCGCCCCGGCGAGCCAGAGCAGCCGAGGCCGGCGAGAGGGGTGAGCGGCGTCAGCCGTCGTACGACGCTCCGCCAGCGACGGCACCCCCGCTGCCCGCTCGGCACTGGCCCGGCGCACCGCCTCGTCGAGCGATCCCGCCACCGACGCCGGGATCGGCTCAGCCGTGGCGCCGTCGGAGGCAAGCACCGCCGCGACATCCTCCAGCGAGGCGCGAATGGCCCGGCAGTCGGCGCACGCCGCGAGGTGCGCCGACACCGCGGCCGCTCGGTCGGCAGCGAGCAGCTCCTCCTGGTGGTCCGCGATCACGTCGATCGATGGGTGGGCGGTGTCGGTCACGGGGTGTTTCCTCCGGGTTTGGGGCGACCTGCCGGCGGTGAGCCGGGGCGGTCCTGACTGGGTGATAACGATTCGACGTCGGTTCGGGCGGGTTGGTTCCGTCGGTACTGCGTGAGCAGTGGCACCAGCCGGGCCCGGCCGCGAGAGCAGCGACTCTTCACGGTCCCCGGGGCGCAGTCCAAGATCGTTGCCGCCTCCTCGACGGAGTAGCCTTCCATGTCGACCAACACCAGCGCCGCCCGCTGTTCGTCGCTGAGCCGGCCTAGTGCCGCGCGCACATCGGTACGACGTTCGCTCGCCTCCGCGGGATCCTCGGCGGTCATGGCGGCCGCCATCAGCCCTGCCCTGTCCCCCTCGTCGGGAAGCGGGTCGGTCGGTTTGGAGCTGCGCCGCCGCATTCGGTCCAGGCAGGCGTTCACCACGATCCGGTGCATCCAGGTAGTGACCTTCGCGTCGCCGCGAAACGACCCGGCCCGCCGGAAGGCCGACAGCATCGCGTCCTGCAGAGCGTCGGAGGCGTCGTCGGGATCACCGGTCGTGCGTAGCGCCACCGCCCACAGTCGGTCGCGATGCCGGCGCACGAGCTCACCGAACGCGTCGGGGTCCCCGGAGACGTGAGCCCGCAGCAGCGCCGCGTCGTCGTACCGGTCTCCCCCGTTCACCCGCTCACCCCAAGACCTCCAGCTCAGCGACCCGGCCGCGGTAGGAGCCGGTGCCCTCGGGCGGCAGCGAGGTCAGCCAGACCAGCAAGAACCGGGTGCGGACCGGCTGCGCGAACGTGAACTCGACCTCCGTGCCGGCCGACTCAACTGTGTCGAGCAGCGGGTAGGCGGCCGCGGACCCGGTGGGTGCCACCGTCGCCGACTGCGGGGCCGCACGCAGCTGGACGGCCGTGCCGAGGCCCTGCAGGGCGACCACGACCTGCCGGACCGGTGTCACCCCACCGAGGTCGAGGACCAACCCGACGCCGGGCTTGAGCCCACCGAGCGCGGGGTCGTTGTCGTAGCGCAGCGTCTCCCAGGCGGTGCCGGGGTCCCCGTCGGTGGCGAGCGGGACCAGGCCGGGGTTCTCGCTCCCGGAGCCCGGCGGCGGGTCGAAGTCGCTGACCGAGACGATCTCGATCGGTCGCGGCGGGGCGGGCTGGGTGCTGGTGGGGCTGTCGGAGCGGGCCGCGGTCGGTGGCTGCGGATCGTCGGTCTCCCGCTGAGCCACCAGGTAGGCGAGCAGCGCCGCGCCGAGGATCAGCACCGCGACGACGATCCACATCAGCGTCCGGCCCAGAGACGACGGTGCGTCATTGCGGCCGACCGGCAGTTGGCGAAGTTGTTCGCCGGTGTCCGGTCCACCGTTGTCGCGGAGCACCCCCGGCGGTGGTTCGGTCGTGGTTGCGTCCAAGGAGCCGGCCGGCACTGCCAGCCCGACGCCCGTCGTCGCGGTGAACCCCTCGTCGGACAGGATCCGACTCAGGCCGTCCTTGACCCCGGCCACCGTGGTGATCTGCTCGCCGTACCGAGGCGGCTGCCCCAGGATGCGGTCACAGACCGCGTCGAGTGCGCGCGGCACCCCGGCACGGACCTGCCG
>JACCUS010000216.1 GCA_013811715.1 Nocardioidaceae bacterium | reverse complement strand
GCCGAGACCGTCGCGTCGGGCTCGCGGGCGGCGGCACTCGGCGGGTTCACCGCCGTGCACGCCATGGCCAACACCGACCCGGTCGCCGACACCGCGGGGGTGGTCGAGCAGGTGCTCAACCTGGGGCTTGCGGCCGGCTACTGCGACGTCCGCCCGGTCGGCGCCGTAACGGTCGGCCTGGAGGGCCGGCGGCTGGCCGAGCTGGGAGCGATGGCCGACTCCGCCGCCGCTGTGCGGGTGTTCTCCGATGACGGCCGGTGTGTGTCCGACGCGGTCTTGATGCGGCGCGCGCTCGAGTACGTGAAGGCGTTCGACGGGGTGGTGGCGCAGCACGCGCAGGAGCCCCGGCTCACCGAGGAGGCCCAGATGAACGAGGGCGCCGTCTCGGGTGTGCTCGGCATGCGCGGCTGGCCTGCGGTCGCCGAAGAGGCGATCATCGCCCGCGACTGCCTGCTCGCCGCCCACGTCGGGTCGCGGCTGCACGTGTGCCATGTGTCGACCGCCGGTTCGGTCGAGCTGATCCGGTGGGCGAAGCGCAAGGGGTACGGCGTCACGGCCGAGGTCACTCCCCACCACCTGCTGCTCACCGACGAGCTGGCGGCGACGTACGACCCGATCTACAAGGTGAACCCGCCGCTTCGGACGGCCGAGGATGTCGAGGCGCTGCGCGGCGGGCTCGCCGACGGCACCATCGACTGCGTCGCGACCGACCACGCGCCGCACCCGACCGAGGACAAGGAGTGCGAGTGGGCCGCCGCAGCGATGGGCATGCTCGGGCTCGAGACGGCGCTCGGCGTCGTCCAGCACGCCATGGTCGACACCGGCCTCCTGGGCTGGGCGGACGTGGCCGACCGGATGTCGGCGCGTCCGGCCCGGATCGGTAGGTTGAGCGAGCATGGCCGGCAGCTCGAGGTTGGTGCGCCGGCGAACGTGGCGCTGGTCGATCCGACAGCCAGCCGGACCGTCGACCCGACCACCTCCGCGTCGCTGTCGCGCAACACGCCTTACCGGGGGATGGAGCTGCCGGGGGCGGTGGTGGCCACATTCCTCCGCGGCAGGGCCACGGTGTTGGACGGGAAGCTGCAGTGACCGGTCTGTGGGACCGCGGTCCGGTCGCCGCGCCGCGACCCCCGCTGCGGCGGCGGCGCGACCAGGCGATGCTGGTGCTTGACGACGGCCGGGTCTTCCACGGCGAGTCTTACGGCGCGCCGGGTGAGACCGTCGGCGAGGCGGTCTTCTCGACCGGCATGACCGGCTACCAGGAGGCCCTGACCGACCCGTCCTACCACCGTCAGGTACTCGTCATGACGGCACCACACGTCGGCAACACAGGCTGGAACACCGAGGACTCGGAGTCCGCGCGGATCTGGGTCGCCGGGTACGTCGTCCGGGAGCCGGCTCGCGCCGTCAGCAGCTGGCGGGCCACCCGCGGGCTCGAGGACCAGCTCGCCCAGCAGGGCGTCGTCGGTATCTGCGGCGTCGACACCCGCGCCCTGACCCGTCACCTTCGCGAGCGCGGCGTCATGCGGGTCGGCATCTCCACGACCGAGGTCGATGCCAAGGCGCTCCGCGGACGGGTGGCCGGCACGCCGCCGATGACCGGGATGGCGTTGGCAGGTCAGGTCAGCACCACCGAGCGCTACACGGTGCCGGCGCTCGGGCCACGGCGTTTCCGGGTCGCCGTGCTCGACCTGGGCATCAAGGCGACGACGCCGCGGGCGATGGCCGAGCGTGGCATCGAGGTGGTGGTGCTGCCTGCCTCGGCCACGCTCGAGGACGTGCTGGCCACCGAGCCGGACGGTGTGTTCTTCTCTAACGGGCCGGGCGACCCGGTCACCGCCGACCACGAGGTCGGTGTGCTTCGTGGGGTGCTCGAGCGGGGCATCCCCTACTTCGGGATCTGCTTCGGGCACCAGCTCCTCGGTCGGGCGCTCGGCTTGTCGACGTACAAGCTCAAGTACGGGCACCGGGGCATCAACCAGCCGGTGCTCGACCGCGCGACGGGCAGGGTCGAGGTGACGTCGCACAACCACGGCTTCGCGGTGCAGGCCGACCTCGACGGTCCGACCGCGACGCCGTACGGCGTCGTCGAGGTGAGCCACCTGTGCCTCAACGACGACGTGGTCGAGGGCCTGCGCCTGTTCGACGGAGACGGGCGGCAGGCGGCCTTCTCGGTGCAGTACCATCCCGAGGCGGCCGCCGGCCCACATGACGCGGGTTACCTGTTCGACCGGTTCTGTGCCCTCCTCAGCGGAGGAGAGGGCTGATGCCACGTCGTGACGACATCGAGTCGGTGCTGGTGATCGGGTCTGGGCCGATCGTGATCGGCCAAGCCTGCGAGTTCGACTACTCCGGCACCCAGGCCTGCCGGGTGCTGAAGGACGAAGGGCTGCGGGTCGTCCTCGTCAACTCCAACCCAGCGACGATCATGACCGACCCCGAGCTGGCCGATGCGACGTACATCGAGCCGATCACTCCCCACTTTGTCGCCAAGGTGATCGAGAAGGAGCGCCCCGACGCGTTGCTGGCGACGCTCGGCGGGCAGACCGCGCTCAACACGGCTGTCGCGCTGGCTCGAGACGGCGTGCTGGAGAAGTACGACGTGGAGTTGATCGGCGCCTCGATCGAGGCGATCGAGCTGGGGGAGAACCGCGAGTCGTTCAAGGCTGTCGTGGAGTCTCTCGGCGGCCGGGTCGCACGAAGCGTGTCCTGCCACTCACTGTCGGAGTGTCTGCGGGCGGTGGGGACAGACACCGAGCCGGCAGCCGCGCGATTCTCCTTTCCCGTCGTCGTCCGGCCGTCGTTCACCATGGGTGGTGCAGGCTCGGGGCTGGCGTACGGCGTGGCCGACCTGCGCAGGATCGCCGGCGCCGGCCTCGCAGCCAGCCCGACCACGGAGGTCCTCCTCGAGGAGTCGCTCCTCGGCTGGAAAGAGTACGAGCTGGAGGTCATGCGTGACGGCCACGACAACACGGTGATCGTCTGCTCGATCGAGAACCTTGACCCGATGGGTGTGCACACCGGTGACTCGATCACCGTCGCGCCCGCGATGACACTGACCGACCGTGAGTTCCAGGCGATGCGCGACATGGCGATCGGCGTGATCCGCGCCGTCGGCGTCGAGACCGGCGGCTGCAACATCCAGTTCGCGGTCGACCCGCGCGACGGGCGGATGATCGTGGTCGAGATGAACCCACGCGTCTCCCGGTCGAGTGCGCTCGCCTCGAAGGCGACCGGCTTCCCCATCGCGAAGATCGCGGCGAAGGTCGCGATCGGCTACTCCCTCGACGAGATCCCCAACGACATCACCGCGAAGACCCCCGCGAGCTTCGAGCCGACACTCGACTACGTCGTGGTGAAGGCGCCGAGGTTCGCGTTCGAGAAGTTCCCCGGCGCCGACTCGACGTTGACGACTCACATGAAGAGCGTCGGCGAGGCGATGGCGATCGGCCGGAACTTCACCGAGGCGCTGCAGAAGGCGCTGCGCTCGTTGGAGCGGCCGGAGGCGGTCTTCAGCTGGGCGGCCGCCCCCGGCGACAAGCAGACACTGCTCCAGCAGGCGACGAGGCCACACGAGGGGCGTCTGCGTGTCGTGCTCGACGCCATCCGCGCCGGCGCCGGCCTGGATGAGCTTGCAGCGGCGAGTGGCATCGACCCATGGTTTCTCGACCAGCTCTTGCTCATCGACGAGGTGGCGAACGAGGTCGCTTCGGCCGAGTCGCTGACGCCCCAGCTGCTGCGTCTCGCCAAGCGGCACGGGTTCTCCGACCGCCAGCTGGCGGAGCTCACCGGGTCGACCGAGGACGTGGTCCGTGGCGTCCGACACGCGCTCGGCGTCCGACCCGTCTACAAGACTGTCGACACGTGCGCCGCGGAGTTCGAGGCCCGGACGCCGTACCACTACTCGTCGTACGACGAGGAGTCCGAGGTGCGGCCGCGCACCAGGCCGGCGGTGATCATCTTGGGCAGCGGGCCGAACCGGATCGGGCAGGGGATCGAGTTCGACTACTCCTGCGTGCATGCCTCGATGGCGCTGTCGACGACGCCGACCGAGTCCGGCGGGTATGAGACCGTGATGGTCAACTGCAACCCCGAGACCGTCTCCACCGACTACGACATCTCCGACCGGCTCTACTTCGAGCCGCTGACGCTCGAGGACGTGCTCGAGGTGGTGGCGGCGGAGGGGCGGGCAGGCCCCATCGCCGGTGTCATCGTCTCACTCGGCGGGCAGACGCCACTGGGGCTGGCTGCGGGACTGGCGGCCGCCGGCGTCACCATCGTCGGGACCGACGTCGACTCGATCCACCTCGCCGAGGACCGGGGGTCGTTCGGGCGGGTGCTGGCCGCTGCCGGGTTGCCCGCTCCCAGACACGGCACGGCCACGTCGTCCGGGGAGGCCAGGGACATCGCCAACGAGATCGGCTACCCGGTTCTGGTGCGACCTTCCTTCGTGCTCGGTGGCCGCGGCATGGAGATCGTCTCCGGGGAGGCCGAGCTCACAGCCGCGTTGGACCGGCTCGGAGGGGACGCCGTGTCCTCCTCGCACCCCGTCCTGGTCGACAAGTTCCTCGACGACGCTGTCGAGATCGACGTCGATGCGCTCTACGACGGCGACGAGCTGTTCCTCGGTGGTGTGATGGAGCACATCGAGGAGGCCGGTGTGCATTCCGGGGACTCGTCGTGCGCGCTGCCGCCGATCACGCTGGGGATCGAGGAGGTCGAGCGGATCAGGCGTTCGACGTTGGCGATCGCCGAAGGGGTCGGGGTGCGTGGTCTGCTCAACATCCAGTTCGCACTGGTGTCCGACGTGTTGTACGTGCTGGAGGCGAACCCGAGGGCATCGCGGACCGTACCGTTCGTCTCGAAGGCGACCGGGACTGCGCTCGCGAAGGCCGCGGCGCGGGTCATGCTGGGTTCGTCGATCGCCGAGTTGAGGCGTGCCGGCATCCTCCCGCGGGAGGGCGACGGCGCAACTGTGTCCGACCGCGCCCCGGTCGCGGTCAAGCAGTCGGTCATGCCGTTCAACCGTTTCCGGACCGAGGAAGGTTCGGGCGTCGACACCGTGCTGGGTCCCGAGATGCGAAGCACCGGTGAGGTGATGGGACTGGCGGACGAGTTCGGCACAGCGTTCGCCAAGGCGGAGATCGCGGCGTTCGCGAAATCCGAGTCCGCCGCCGTCGGTGGTCTTCCGGTTACCGGTCGGGCGTTCGTCTCGGTTGCCAACCCCGACAAGCGGCACATGATCTTCCCGATCAAGCGGCTGGCTGATCTCGGCTTCCAGATCCTGGCGACGGCGGGAACGGCGGCGGTGCTCAGACGCAGCGGCGTGCCCGCGGCGGTGGTCCGCAAGCATTCCCAAGGTGTAGGACCCGACGGCGAACCCACGATCGTCGGGCGCATCCTCGCGGGCGAGATCGACCTCGTCATCAACACCCCGCACGGGACGACGTCGGGTGGTGAGCCCCGGATCGACGGCTACGAGATCCGCACCGCCTCGGTCGCCTCGAACATTCCCTGCATCACCACTGTGCAGGGCCTCGGCGCGACGGTGCTGGGCATCGAGGCGGTCCGAGCCGGCAACCTCGGGGTGCGGTCGATGCAGGACTGGGCGAGCGGCCGAGACGTCAGTTGTCGGCCGACACGCCGACAGGACGGGACGCTAGTTGGCGTCTCGGCGAGGGAGGTAGAGCGGTGAACGAGCGGAGGACGACGCAGCCGGCGACCCAGTCAGTGAAGCAGCCGGCGACCCCGGCAGCGACTCAGCCGGACCAGCCGGCGCGTGGACCGATCCAGGTGTCGGGCGAGGTCTTCTCGGTCAAGCGGGTCGGCGACTATCACCACCTCACGATCGTGGCAGACGGAATCGCCGAGCGGGCCAGGCCGGGCAGCTTCGTGGCGCTCTCCGTCGGCGGCGAGACGTCTGGTGCCCTGCTGCGCCGGGCCTTCTCCATCTACCGGGCGCGGCCGGCCGGCGTCTACGGCGGCACTGTGGAGATCGTGTTCGCTGACTACGGGAAGGGCACTCGGTGGCTTGCCGAGCGGCAGCCGCACGACCCTCTGAACGTGGTGGGCCCGCTCGGCCGTCCGTTCGCGCTGCCGAAGGAGCCGGTCGGCTGTGCCTTGGTGGGTGGCGGGTACGGTTCGGCGCCGCTTTTCGCGCTGGCCGAGAAGCTGCGCCAGCGGCGCTGCGGCGTCCATATGGTGCTGGGGGCAGCCACGGAGAGCAAGCTCTTCGGAACGCTGGAGGCAAAGCGCGCCGCCCAGTCCGTGACCGTGACGACGGTGGACGGCTCCGTCGGCATCAGGGGCGTGGTCACCGACCCACTGCCTCAGATCATCTCCCGCAACTCCGTTGAGGTCGTGTACTCGTGCGGCCCCATGCCAATGCTCTCGGCCGTGACCGAGGTCGCGACGGACCAGGGCGCCTGGAGCCAGACCGCGGTGGAGGAGTCGATGGCCTGCGGGATAGGGGTGTGCATGACCTGCGTGCTGCCCGTGAGGGGCGACGACAACGTCACCCGGATGGTGCGAGCGTGTGTCGAGGGGCCGGTCTTCGCCGGCGACAGAGTCAGCTGGGACGAGGTGGGGATCTTCCCGCAAACCGCCCCCGGCACCGCGGTGGGAGAAAAACGATGTCGACGCTGAGACCGGCGGACGTCGATCTCTCGACGGTGCTGGCCGACGCACATCTGGACAACCCGGTGATGACGGCTAGCGGATGTGCTGCCGCAGGACGCGAGCTGCACCAGTTCTTCGACGTCGCCGCCCTGGGGGCCGTCGTCACCAAGTCGATCATGCGCGATCCCCGGTCGGGGCGCCCGACACCCCGGATGGCGGAGACCCCGTCCGGAATGTTGAACTCGATCGGTCTGCAGGGCCCCGGCATCGACGCCTTCTTGGCGACCGACCTGCCTTGGCTGCTCCAACACGACGCCCGCCCCATCGTGTCGATCGCGGGTTCCTCGCTGGGGGAGTACGCCGAGCTGGCCCGGCGCGTCGGCAACACGCCCGGAGTGGCCGCGATCGAGGTCAACATCTCCTGCCCGAACGTGGAGAACCGCGGTTTGGTGTTCGCCTGCGACCCGTTCCAGGCGGCTCGCGTCATCTCGGTCGTCCGTCGAGACGCGCCTCGCGGCGTGCCTGTCTTCGCCAAGCTGTCGCCAGACGTCACCAGCATCGTCGAGGTCGCCGAGTCGGTGACCGCGGCCGGCGCCGACGGCCTGGTCTTGATCAACACCCTGCTCGGCATGCACATCGACATCGACACGATGCGCCCGACCCTCGCAGGGGTCACCGGCGGGCTGTCCGGTCCGGCGGTGCGCCCGGTCGCGGTGCGCGCCGTATGGCAGGTCGCGAACGCCATGCCCGGCGTGCCGATCATCGGGGTCGGCGGCGTCCGCACCGGCGCGGACGCGCTGGAGTTCTTGGCCGCCGGCGCCAGCGCCGTGCAGGTGGGGACCGCCATCTTCAATGACCCGAGCGCGCCCGTACGCGTCGTGGAGGAGCTGCGGGCAGAACTGGCGGCGCGCGGGTTCGCCAAGGTCGGCGACGCCGTCGGGTTCGCCAACCGATCCATTTCGAGCGCACCGGAAGGTCGATAGCGATGGAGCCGTTTGGCGCCCGACTTCGCGACAGCATGGGCCGCCGAGGACCGCTGTGTGCGGGCATCGACCCGCATCCTGCCCTGCTGAAGGCGTGGGGGTTGAGCGACGACCCCGCGGGTCTGCTGCGGTTCACGATGACGTGTGTGGAGGCGTTCTCGGCAGAGCTCGCCGTGCTCAAGCCGCAGTCGGCGTTCTTCGAGCGGCACGGCGCGGCAGGGATCGGCGTACTCGAACAGGCCGTCCGAGCGGCTCGCGCTGAGGGCGCGCTGGTGCTGCTCGACGCCAAGCGCGGCGACATGGAGTACACGATGCGGGGGTACGCCGACGCCTACCTCGACCAGTCGTCGCCGTTGGCGGTCGACGCGATGACTGTCAGTCCGTTCCTCGGGTTCGGCTCGTTGGCGCCGGTGATGCGCACCGCGCAGCAGCATGGGGCCGGTGTCTTCGTGCTGGCGCTGACCTCTAACCCCGAAGCCGCCCAGGTGCAGCACGCCCGCGCCGGCACCGGAACCGTGTCAGGTGAGATGCTGGCCGCCATCCGGAGTTCCAACGACGGCGTGCTGCCGATGGGTTCCGTCGGCGCCGTCGTAGGCGCCAACCTTGCCGAACTGCACGAGGACCTGGCGATCAACGGGCCGTTGCTCGCCCCTGGCCTGGGCGCGCAAGGGGGGACGCCAGACGACATCTTGCGGATATTCGCTGGCGTGACCGACTTCGTGCTTCCGTCCTCGTCACGCGGTCTACTTCAGCACGGACCCCAGGTGGGTGCCTTGCGAGAGGCTGCGGCGCGAACGAACGATGAGCTGGTCAAGGCGCTCGCGTCTTGACTTGAAGACTCCCGACAGTGGACGCCGCCAGGCACCCGATCACTGGGATGCGTCGACCTCCGCTCGACGGGTCCACTCCTGGGAGGGTCGGCGCGGGCCAGGGCACCGACGAGGCTGCGGGGGTCGAGTCCGTCGAGGGCACGCCTGGGTGATCCCGACAGCAAAGATCCGACCCAGGTCGGATTGTGGCGGTGATTCCAGCCGGTTGGGCAGCAACAATCCGGCACAGGTCGGATCTTGGTCGTGACCCCCCCGACGACGAATCTCCGCGCACACAGGGTGCGCTTGGTCCGTCAGGGGGCTGGCGGGCTGACCCCGGAAGGTTGGCCTGCTGCGGGAGGCGCCGCCGCCGCATGGCAAGGTAGCGAGCCCTCAGCGTCCGACCTATCCCCGCCGACGACAGGTGACTTGATCCAGCCCAGGAGGAACCCGCATGAGGCGCCTTGCGCTGCTGGCCGGCTCGCTCGTTCTTGTGACCACCCTGTTCGGGTGCGGAGGAGATGGCAGCGCCTACTGCGACCGGATCCGCGGCAACGTGGAGGACCAGACGCTGAACCGGCTCGACGTGTCGGTCCCTGGAGACCTGAAGAAGCTCGGCGAGGAGGCGAGAGCTCTCGGCGAACTCGCGCCGCAGGAGCTCCACGCCGACTACGCCGTCTTGAGCAGGGCCTTCGAGGGCGACCAGGTCAACCCCACTGAGGCGATCGCGGACATCGAGGCGTACGACGAAGTGACTTGCGACGTGGAGTACACCGACTGACGCAAGCCGGATACGTCACGAGCCGGGGATTGTGCCCGTCGGTGGACCGCATCGTGCACTAGGTTGGGTCCACCGCGCAGCACGTCTCGACCAGACGGGGAGAGCATGTCCAGCCAGTGGCCGCCGACCGAGCCGCCCAACGAGCATGGCGAGGGGCCGTCTGACCAGCACCGGTATGGGCCGCCCGGATACGGTCAGCAGCCAGCCAGCTATCCGCAGCAGCACCTGCTGCCACAGGAGATCAAGCCGGGCCGCAACCGCAAGCCCCTGTTCATCGGCATCGCCGTCGCGTTGGTGCTGATCGTCGGTGGGCTCTTCACCTGGCGGCTGCTCGATCAGGGGGGAGAGGACACCCGAGCCCAGTACTGCGCCGTCTTGAAGGAACTGGCCGGGGACGGCGACCTCACCTCCGTGATCGGATCCGCCGACGAGGCGACCCTGGACCAGGTGACGCTCGCCTACGAGCTGGCGCCAGATGCCGTCGAGGGCCGGTGGGCGACCTTGAAGTCGGTGGCTGAGTCTCTTCAGTCCGGCTCGGCCGGCTCCTTCGACGTCTCGGTGTTCATCGACGCGTACGGCGCCTTCCAGGGCATCGCCCGCGACGCCGAGAGCAACTGTGGCCTGACGATCGAGATCCCGGGCCTGAACTGAGAGAAGCCTCCGATGACCGAACCACCCGGCTCCGGCGCACCCGGAGACCACCCGCCTGGCTGGGGTCAGCCCGGCTACGGTCCGGCGGGCCATGAGCCGCAGTCACCGAAGACGGGCCTCGTCGTGACGGCGATCGCCGCGGTGGCGCTGCTGCTCGTCGGTGGCGCCGTCGCCGTACTGCTCCTGCAACGTTCCGACGACGCTGCCTGTGCAGCGTCATCGGCCACCGGTTGTACTGAGCCGACCGACACGGGCGAACCGACGGAGACGACCCAGACGGGCGAACCGACGGAGACGACCGGCGGCAGTGCGGCCGCATACTGCCTGGACATGGAGTCGTTCCAGCAGCAGTATGCCAACCTCGACTTCACCGCACTCGACGACGAGGGCCTGGACCAGCTGATTGCTGGGCTCGAGGCATTGAAGCCCAACGCACCTGCCGAGGTGGAAGCCGAGCTGAACACCTACGTGGGCGGGCTGAAGGAGCTGCAGGACCTGTTGGCCGACCTCGACATCTCCTTGGATCAGCTCTACGACCCCTTGGTGCTCCAGCAGAAAGCCCAGGAGTGGACCGTCGCTGAGAACCAGCGGTTGCAGAGGCTGTCCGGACGGCTCATCTCCGAGGAGTTCCAGAGTTCTGGAAGGGCACTCGATGACGACTATCGGGAGCGCTGTTGACCCGTTATGGTGAGGAGCGACCCACCGCCGCTCGAGAAGGATCGCTGCGATCCTCCAAGGGTTGACCCCAAGTAAGTCCGGGCACCAGATCGACGAAGCACTGAGGTAGATGCCGTGGCCGTGCCAGAGTTGACCCCTGAACAACGCCGCGCTGCGCTGGACAAGGCAGCGAAGGTGCGCCGAGAGCGGGCCGAGGTGAAGAACCGCCTCAAGCACTCGGGGGCCTCCCTCTCCGACGTCTTGAGGAACGGCCACGACAACGAGGTCGTCGGCAAGATGAAGGTGCTCGACCTCCTGCAGGCGATGCCGGGGCTCGGCAAGGTCCGCGCACGCCATGTGATGGAGCGGATCGGGATCTCCGAGTCACGCCGGGTTCGGGGGCTCGGCGTTAACCAGCTCGCGGCGCTCGAGCGCGAATTTGGGCGCCGCTCCTGACCCGTCGGCGGCGCCGCGGCCCAGTCGGTTGACGGTGCTAGCCGGCCCCACCGCCGTCGGCAAGGGGTCGGTCTCCGCAGCGATCCGCAAACGCCACCCCGAGGTGTGGATCTCGGTCTCGGTGACCACCCGTCCGCCTCGCCCCGGCGAAGTGGACGGGGTGCACTACGGCTTCGTCGACGACCGCCGGTTCGACGAGCTGGTCGAGCGTGACGAGCTGCTCGAGTGGGCGGTGGTCCACCAGACAGCGCGCTATGGAACGCCGCGCGTCCCGGTCGATGAAGCGGTCGCAGAAGGCCGGCTGGCGCTGTTGGAGATCGACCTGCAGGGCGCTCGGCAGGTCCGTGAGTCGATGCCCGACGCGTTGTTCGTCTTCTTGGCGCCGCCGTCGTGGGAGGAGCTGGTACGACGGCTCGTCGGCCGGGGCACCGAGTCGGACGAGCAGCGCGTCAGGAGGCTCGAGACCGCCGTACGGGAGATGGCAGCCGAGCCCGAGTTCGACGTGACGGTGGTGAACACCGCAGTTCACGCCGCGGCGGAAGAGTTGGTAGGCTTGATGGGTGGTAGCCTGCGGGCTGCCTCGTCCCGCTCAGGCCCGACCGAGCCCAAGCCGGCTGAGCCGCCCCCAACCGAGTGAATGAGGACTTTGCGTGTCCGGCACCCTGCCTGTTGCTGAGGGGATCACCAACCCTCCGATCGACGAACTGCTCACGAAGACCGACTCCAAGTACAAGCTCGTCTTGTACTCGGCCAAGCGCGCACGTCAGATCAATGCCTACTACTCCCAGCTCGGGGAGGGCCTGCTCGAGTACGTCGGCCCGCTTGTGGAGACCCACGTCCAGGAGAAGCCGTTGTCGATCGCGCTGCGCGAGATCAACGCCGACCTGCTGACCGTCGAGGACATCGAGCCCGAGGAGGCCTGACCTCGGCTCGGATCGCCTACGCCGATGGACGCGTCCCCGGAGTCCTCCACAGCCGCTGCCGCAGCCGGAAGCCGCCCTCGGGTCGTTCTCGGCGTGGGCGGCGGCATCGCTGCCTACAAGGCGTGTGAGCTGCTTCGCCGATTCACCGAGTCCGGCCACGACGTCACGGTCGTGCCGACGGCGGCAGCCTTGAAGTTCGTTGGGGCGGCCACCTGGGAGGCCCTGTCCGGCAAGCCGGTGAGCACGGACATGTTCGACGACGTGGCCGGTGTCCGACACGTGCACCTCGGCCGGCAGGCCGACCTGGTGGTGGTCGCGCCGGCGACGGCCGACCTGATCGCGAAAGCGGCGCACGGCCGCGCCGACGACCTGCTCACCGGAACCTTGCTGACCGCCCGTTGCCCGGTGGTCTTCGCACCCGCCATGCACACGGAGATGTGGGAGCACCCCGCGACCCGGGCCAACGTGGCAACCCTGCGGGGCCGAGACTCGATCGTGGTCGAGCCCGCCTACGGCCGGCTGACCGGCGTCGACACCGGCCCGGGCCGGCTCCCGGAGGCGGCGGAGATCTTCGCGGTGGCCGTCGATGTGCTCGGGCGTGGCGCGGCGGCGACGGCTCCTGACCTGGCCGGGCGCCGGGTGGTCGTTTCGGCGGGCGGCACGCGTGAGTACCTCGACCCGGTCCGCTTCCTCGGGAACCGGTCCTCGGGTAAGCAGGGGTACGCGCTGGCGCGGACGGCGGTCGCGCGTGGCGCCGATGTGACGTTGGTGGCGGCCAACGTCGAGCTGCCCGACCCAGCCGGGGCCATGCTGGTCAACGTGACGTCGGCGATGCAGATGCGAGACGCGGTGACGGCGGCAGGTCAGGACGCAGACGCCGTGGTCATGGCGGCGGCGCCGGCCGACTTCCGCCCCACGAGCCCGGCCGGACACAAGATCAAGAAGCGCGTGGGCCAGCAGCCGCCGAGGCTCGAGCTGCTCGAGAACCCCGACATCTTGGCCGAGCTGGCGATCGCCCGCGGCGCCGGACGGAGCACTCCGCTGCTCGTCGGCTTCGCCGCCGAGACCGGGGACGACACCGGCGACGTGTTGGACCACGCCAGGGCGAAGCTCTCCCGCAAGGGCTGTGACCTTCTGGTGGTCAACGACGTGGGCGGAGGAGCTGTCTTCGGCGCGGACGACAACTCGGCCGTCATCTTGGGCGCCGACGGCTCCGAGCAGGTCGTCGATCGCGGGTCGAAGACGGCGCTCGCGCACGTGATCTGGGACTCCGTCACCGCCAGGTTGCCCGCCACGCCTCGCTGACGGAGCAGACCGACAACCGGGTCCAACGCTCCGACCACTGGGGGGTAGCAGCCCCGCCTCCGTCGGATCGTCGCGCCCGACAACGTCCCGGGCGGGGTGGCGGACGTGGCCGAGCTCAACGGTGGTGTTCCCAGGCTGGGGAGGCCGGGAAGATACCCTTAGCCCAGCGCCGCAAACTCTGCGGCGTCCCCGCTTCGAGGAGAGTGCGTTGGCAGGCCGCTACTTCACGTCTGAGTCCGTCACCGAAGGCCACCCCGACAAGATCGCCGACCAGATCAGCGACTCGGTGCTCGACGCGCTGCTCGAGCAGGACCCGCGCAGCCGGGTGGCCGTCGAGACCCTTGTCACGACCGGCCTGGTGGTGGTCGCGGGCGAGGTGACGACGACGGCCTACGTGCCGATCGCAGACATCGTGCGCGCCCGGGTGCTGCGGATCGGCTACGACTCCTCCAAGAAGGGCTTCGACGGCGCGTCGTGCGGGGTGCAGGTGTGCATCGGGTCGCAGTCGCGCGACATCGCCGCCGGCGTCGACGACGCCTACGAGGAGCGGCACGACAAGTCCACCGACCCCCTCGACCGGCAGGGCGCCGGAGACCAGGGACTCATGTTCGGCTACGCCTGCGACGACACGCCGGAGTTGATGCCGTTGCCGATCACGATCGCGCACCGGCTGGCCGAGCGGCTGTCGGCGGCCCGCCGGGACGGCACGATGGCGTACCTGCGGCCGGACGGCAAGACGCAGGTGACGATCGAGTACGACGGCGACAGGCCCGCGCGCATCGACACCATCGTGGTGTCCAGCCAGCATGCCGCCGACATCGACCTCGACGCGATGCTGGCGCCGGACGTGAGGAAGCACGTCGTCGACGAGGTGCTGACCAGCTTCGACATCGACTCCAGCGGCTACCGGCTGCTCGTCAACCCGACTGGTCGGTTCGAGATCGGGGGGCCGATGGGCGACGCGGGGCTGACCGGGCGGAAGATCATCATCGACACGTACGGCGGCATGGCCCGCCACGGCGGTGGGGCGTTCAGCGGCAAGGATCCCTCGAAGGTGGACCGGTCGGCGGCGTACGCGATGCGCTGGGTCGCCAAGAACGTCGTCGCCGCCGGGCTGGCGCGCCGGTGCGAGGTGCAGGTGGCGTACGCGATCGGCAAGGCGCATCCGGTGGGCTTCTACGTGGAGTGCTTTGGCACGGAGCGGGCGCCCGTGGAGACGATCCGCCGCGCCGTGCTCGACGTCTTCGACCTGCGGCCGGCCGCGCTCATCCGCGACCTGGACCTGCTCCGGCCGATCTACGCGGCCACAGCGGCCTACGGCCACTTCGGGCGCGAGCTGCCGGACTTCACCTGGGAGCGCACCGACCGGGTCGAATCCCTGAAGGCCGCCATCGGCGCCTGACCATCTCGGGTCACCTGGCCCGCCACAGACGTCAGGGGTGCTGTGGACGAGGGCCACGACCGTCGGTGGAGGCTGGTAGAACTTGTCGGGTCATGGCAGAACAGAGTTCGACCCAAGGGCAGCTGGCGTTGCTCAGGTCGCGGGTTCGCAGAGGGACGCCCAAGCCGGTCGCTGTGGCAGCCCCGGAGCTTCCGATCGCCCGGGTCGCCGTCGACCTGCCGCTGGCGCACCTGGACCGGCCCTTCGACTACCTCGTGACCGAGCCGATGCACCAACAGGTGGCTCCGGGGTGTCGGGTGAAGGTGCGGTTCGCCGGTCGCGACGTCGACGGGTTCGTGCTCGATCGGGTGGCCGACACCGAGCACCCTGGCCGGCTGTCGCCGCTGCGCCGGGTGGTGTCGGCGGAGCCTGTGCTGACGCCCGAGGTGGCGGCGGTGGCCCGGCTCGTGGCCGACCGGTACGCGGGCAGCCTGGCCGACGTGTTGCGGTTGGCGGTGCCGCCGCGACATGCCCGGGTCGAGGCCGAGGATTCGAAGCCGACCCAGGCGCGCCTCGACGTACCGCTGGAGCACCTGATGGGGCGCTGGTCGGCCGAGGTCGGCGGCGCGGCGATGGTCGCCCGGCTGGCCGACCGACAGGGACCGAGAGCGGTGTGGCAGGCCCTGCCGGGGGCGGATTGGGAGGGCCAGCTCGCAGCCGCGGCCGCGGCCACGTTGCGCTCGGGGCGCGGCAGCATCCTGTGCGTGCCGAGCTCCCGCGACGCCACCCGCCTGGGCGCGGCGGTGACCGCGCTGCTAGGTGGCGACGCACACATCGTGCTCACTGCCGATCTCGGGCCGGCCTCCCGTTACCGAGCTTTCCTAGCGGCGTCGCGCGGCCGGGCGCAGATCGTCGTCGGCACCAGGGCGGCGGCCTTCGCGCCAGTCCGGCGGCTCGGCCTGGTGGCGGTCTGGGACGACGGTGACGACCTCCACGCCGAGCCGCGGGCACCGTACCCGCATGCACGCGAGGTGTTGCTGCTGCGGGCGTTCCAGGAGCAGACAGCGGCGCTGATCGGTGGTCACGGCCGGTCGGTCGAGGGCCAGGCGCTGGTCGAGTCGGGGTGGGCGGTCAGTCTGGCGCCGCCACGCAGTCGGTTGCGCGAGTCTGCGCCGCAGATCCACGTGGCCGGGGAGAGCGACCGGGAGCTAGAGCGAGATAGCTCCGTTGGCACCGCTCGGATGCCTCGCCGCGTCTTCGAGGTGGTGCGCGACGCCTTGGTCACCGGGCCGGTGCTCGTGCATGTGCCGCGATACGGTTACCAGCCCGCGCTCGCTTGCTCGCGGTGCCGCCAACCGGCGCGGTGCGTGCGGTGCATCGGTCCGCTGGGCAGACCGCGGGGCGGAGCGGCGCCGAGCTGCCGCTGGTGCGGCGCGGTTGTGGAGGGGTGGTCGTGCCAGCATTGTCGAGGCGTCGAGCTGCGGGCGCCGGTGGTGGGCTCGCTGCGTACGGCGGAGGAGTGGGGCCGCGCCTTCCCCCAGACGACGGTCGTCTCATCCGGTGGCGACCACGTCGTCGACGAGGTCCCCGACAAGCCGGCCGTCGTCGTCGCCACCCCCGGCGCCGAGCCGCACGCCGACAGCGGGTACGCCGCCGCTGTCTTGCTCGACACCTGGCTGACCTCGGGCCTGCCGGGACTGCGGGCCAGCGAGGAGGCGATGCGCCGCTGGGTCAACATAGGTGCGCTGGTCCGGTCGGCGGGGGAGGGTGGCCGGGTGGTTGCCGTCGGCGACCCGGCCGACCCGGTGCTGCAGGCGCTGGTGCGGTGGGACCCGGTCGGCCTTGCCACCCGCGAGCTGGTCGGGCGTGAGTCCGCCCGGTTGACTCCGGCGGCGAGACTGGCCACCGTCACCGGGCCCGCCGACTCCGTGGCCGAGGTGATGGCCGCGCTCGACCTGCCGCGGCAGGCGGAAGTGCTGGGCCCGGTCGAGATCGGGGACGGCCGGGCGCGCATCGTCGTACGAACAGGCAGGGAGCGGGGCGCCGGCCTGTCGCGGGCGCTGCAGCACCTGCAGGCGGCCCGCAGCGCTCGCAAGCTCCCACCTGTCCGGGTCCAGGTCGACCCGGCGGACCTCGGCTGAAGGCGGGGGTCGCAAACCGTTCCCGTGCACTGTGTGGCCCTGGATCGGGCTCGCCCTTGACCGAGCGCCCGATAGACTTGGCGCGCCCTGTCCCCTGATCGACGTGTGGAGCCCGAGCCTTGTCTGTGCGTGATATCCGGCTGTTCGGTGACCCGGTCCTGCGCAGCGTCGCGAGCCCGGTCGTCGACTTCGACAAACAGCTGCGGACGCTGGTGCAAGACCTCACCGACACGATGCTCGAGGCGCCGGGGTCGGGCCTGGCCGCGCCGCAGGTCGGTGTGGCACTTCGAGTTTTCACCTACAACGTCGACGGCGTGGTCGGCCACCTGATCAACCCCGAGCTGACCCTCACCGACGAGACGCAGATCGGTGACGAGGGCTGCCTGTCCATCCCCGGGCTGACCTTCGACTGCACCCGCGCCCTCGGCGTGGTGGCCAAGGGCTTCACCATGTACGGCGACCCAGTGGTCATCGAGGGCACCGAGACGCTCGCCCGGTGCATCCAGCATGAGACCGACCACCTCGACGGTGTGCTGTTCGTCGATCGGCTGGACCCCGATACCCGCAAGGCGGCGATGAAGGCGATCCGCGAGGCGGACTGGAACGGGCTGAGCGCCCCGCTCGTCAAGGAGTCGCCACACCCGATGTTCGGCCGGGGCTTCTAGGGCGTGGCGGGCACGGTTTCTACCCGCACGGTCTCGGCGGGCGGGCTCTAGTCGATGCGGTTGGTGTTCGCCGGCACGCCCAAGGCGGCGCTGTCTTCCTTGGACGCGCTGCTCGACAGTCGGCATGAGGTGGTCGCCGTCGTCACCCGCCCAGACGCGCCCGCGGGCCGAGGACGCAGGCTCACCCCGTCCCCGGTCGCGCAGCGCGCCGTCGGCGCGGGGCTGGAGGTGCTGAAACCACGCCGCCCCGGCGACGCCGACTTCTTGGCCCGGCTCACCGTGATGGCGCCCGATGCCTGCCCGGTGGTCGCGTACGGCGCACTGCTCCCGCCGGAGGCGCTCGACATACCGCCGCGCGGCTGGGTCAACCTGCACTTCTCGCTGCTTCCCGCCTGGCGGGGCGCGGCGCCCGTGCAGCATGCGCTGATGGCGGGCGACGAGGTGACCGGCGCCACCACCTTCCGGATCGTGCAGCAGCTTGACGCCGGTCCGACGTACGGCAGCCTCACCGAGACGATCCGCCCGGACGACACGGCGGGAGCACTTCTCCAGCGGTTGGCCGAGCACGGCGCCGGGCTCTTGGCGGCGACCCTCGACGGCCTCGACGACGGCACCATCGAGGCGCGGCCGCAGCCCGAAGACGGAGTCTCGCTGGCACCGAAGTTGACCGTCGACGACGCCGAGGTCGACTGGTCCGACCCGGCGTTCGGCGTCGACCGGCACATCCGCGGCTGCACCCCGGCGCCCGGCGCCTGGACCCGCTGGGGGAGTCGCCGGTTGAAGTTGGGGGCTGTCTCGCTTCGCGCCGAGGTGACCGACCTCGCTCCCGGACAGCTGGTGATCGGAAGGCGCGCAACACTGGTCGGCACCGGCACCCATGCGGTCGAGCTGGGCGAGGTGCAGGCGCCGGGCAAGCCCCGGATCGCGGCGGCCGATTGGGCGCGTGGGCTCCGGGAGGTCCCGGCTCGGCTGGGCTCGTGATGGCCAATCAGACCCGCCGGATCAGACCTCGCACCGAGATCGACGCCGCCCGGCAGACGGCGTACGACGCGCTGCGGGCGGTCGACACCGACGACGCGTATCTCAACCTGACGCTGCCGCGGATGCTCGCCGCTCGCGGGCTCGGCGGTCGTGACGCGGCCTTCGCCACCGAACTGGCCAACGGCACCGCCCGGCTGCGAGGAAGCTACGACGCCGTCATCGACGCCTGCGTCCAAGCCGGCGCGGCCTCCCTACAGCCGGAGGTGCTGACCGCGCTGCGGATCGGCGCCCACCAGCTGCTCGGCATGCGGGTCGCCTCGCACGCGGCGGTCGCGACGAGCGTCGAGCTGGTGCGGGCGTCCGTCGGCGAGCGCCCGGTGCGGCTGGCGAACGCCGTGCTGAGGCGGATCGGGGGCCGCCCGCTGGAGCGGTGGCTGGATGAGGTCGCACCGCCGCGTGACGATGACCTGGTCGGTCATCTGGCAGTGCGCCACTCGCACCCGGAGTGGATCGTCTCGGCCTTCCGCGAGGCGCTCGGCTGTGGGAACGAGCTCGAGACGCTGCTCGCCGCCGACAACGTGGCACCAACGGTCACGCTGGCGGCCCGACCCGGGCTGCTCACCGTCGACCAACTGGTGCGGGAGGGCGCCGTTCGGGGGCGTTGGTCGCCGTACGCCGCCGGGTTACCGGGTGGTGACCCCGGTGCGCTGTTGCAGGTGCGCAGGGGCCGGGCGGGTGTCCAAGACGAAGGTTCCCAGCTGGCTGCGCTGGCGTTGAGCAGAGCCGACGTCACCGGTCGCGACGATCGCTGGCTCGACCTGTGCGCCGGTCCCGGCGGAAAGGCCGCGCTGCTCACCGGGCTGGCGCGTGGCCGCCTTGCCACGCTCGTCGCGTCCGACCGGGCACCGCACCGGGCCAGGCTGGCGCTGTCAGCGCTGCGCGGCTACCCGCCGCCATCGGCCGTGCTGGTCGCGGACGCCACCCGGCCGGCGTGGGGGGAGGCGGCATTCGACCGGGTCATCGCCGACGTCCCGTGCAGCGGGCTGGGAGCGCTTCGGCGTCGCCCGGAGTCGCGTTGGCGGCGCACTCCGAAAGACGTCGCCGAGCTGGTGCAACTGCAGGCCGGGCTGTTGAACTCGGCGTTGGACTCGGTGCGGGAGGGCGGCGTGGTGGCCTATGTGACCTGCTCGCCGCATGTGGCGGAGACGCGAGGCGTCGTGGACTCCGTGGTCGGCGGTCGAGGCGACGTACGAGAGGAGGACGCTCGCGCGCTGCTGCCCGAGGTGGCTGATCTCGGCGCCGGACCGCACGTACAGCTGTGGCCGCACCGGCACGGCACCGACGCGATCTTCGTCTGCTCGCTCCGTCGCTCTTGACGCCGGCGGCGCCGCGGTGAGTTCGGGGTCGGTCGGGGAGATGCTGGTGCCGCGCTGGGTTCGTCTGTGGTCGCGTGGCAAGTTGGCCCCGCCTGGCCGCAGACGAATCGTGGTCCGGCACCGCACAGCGCCGCGCTGATGGAGTGGTGCGCGCGCGGAAAGGCGGGACCGCCGGCCTCGGCAGACGGACAGGCGTGGTTAGACTCCGCGACGATGGGTATCCAGATCGCCCCGAGCATGCTCGCTGCCGACTTCGCCAACCTCGCGGCCGCCGCGGAGTCGGTGCCGGGCGCGGACTGGCTCCATATCGACGTGATGGACAACCACTTCGTCCCCAACCTCACCATCGGGCTACCGGTGGTCGAGGCGCTCGCCAAGGTCGCCGACAGGCCGCTGGACTGCCACCTGATGATCGATGACCCCGACCGGTGGGCTCCGGGGTACGTCGAGGCCGGCGCCGCCAGCGTCACCTTCCATGTCGAGGCCTGCGCCGCCCCGGTCCGGCTGGCGCGCGAACTGCGGGGGATGGGAGCCCGAGCGGGAATGGCGCTGAAGCCGGCCACAGCGGTCGATCCCTACGCCGACCTGCTCGAAGAGCTCGACATGGTGTTGCTTATGACTGTCGAGCCGGGGTTCGGCGGTCAGCAGTTCCTCGACCTGTGTCTGCCGAAGATCCGACGAGCGCGGGAGCTGATCGCCGCCTCGGGCGGCGACGTCTGGCTGCAGGTCGACGGCGGGGTCTCCGCGGAGACGATCGAGCGGTGCGCCGAGGCGGGCGCTGACGTGTTCGTCGCCGGTTCGGCCGTCTTCGGCGCCGACGACCCCGAGCAGGCGATTGCGGAGCTGCGCCACCTCGCCGATCGCAGCGGCCCTTAACTGACTCCTCGCGGGTGTGTTCGCGACCTCTCGCGGGTGTGTTCGCGACTCCTCGCGGGTGTGTTTGCGACCTCTCGGCGGGGGGTTGCGGGGTGGTGGCACAATGGATGCCGAGAGTGTGAAAGCACTCGCGTGCTCCGGGGTCGGTGAAAGTCCGAACCGGCGGTGATAGTCCGCGAACCGGCCGCATCCAGCGGTCGGCTGATCCGGTGAAACTCCGGGACCGACGGTGAGAGTCCGGATGGGAGGATGCACGCCGACGAAGTTGTCGTCGCCGAGCCGGTGACGTACGACGCTGAGCAGGCGAGTCGTCTGCCCGGTGTCGTCCGGGTCACCGCAGGTGCGACGCAGCGTCACGTCGAGAGCCCCGGAGTCCGCGACCGGACGACGAGAGGCACCGAGGTGGCAAGCAGGGCCGAACAGGCGGCGATGCGCCGCGCGATCGAGCTTGCCCGCAGACCCGGAGGGACTCTCGGCTCGAACCCGCGCGTTGGTTGCGTCGTGCTGACCACCGAAGGCGAGTCCGTTGCCGAGGGCTATCATCGCGGCCCCGGAACAGCACACGCAGAGATCGACGCCCTGCGACAGGCCGGTGGCCGAGCCAGCGGCGCGACCGTGGTCGTCACCCTCGAGCCCTGTCACCACACCGGTCGCACTGGTCCGTGCACCCGAGCGTTGGTAGACGCAGGGGTCAGGCGGGTGGTCTACGCGGCGGCCGACCTCAACCCGACCGCGGCCGGTGGCGCACAAGCGCTCACGGCTGCCGGCGTCGACGTCGAGGCGGGCGTGCTGGCCGACGAGGCCGCGGCCGTGAACGAGGCCTGGTCGTTTGCGATGCTGCACCAGCGTCCGTTCGTCACCTGGAAGTTTGCCACGACCGCAGACGGCAGGGCCGCAGCGGCCGATGGCACCTCGCGGTGGATTACCGGTCCCGAGGCCCGCAGCGACGTCCACCTGCGGCGGGCCATGTGCGACACGATCCTGGTCGGGACCGGGACCGTCATCGCCGACAATCCCCGCCTGACCGTTCGCGATGCCGACGGCAGCCCGCTTCCGGCCGGGCTCCAGCCGTTGCGAGCCGTGATGGGCCTGACCGGCGTCGACTCCGTAGCCGCCGTCCTCGATGACGCCGCCGAAACGGTGTTGCTGTCCACCCGTGACCCGAGCCAGGCCCTCAAGGAGCTCTTTGCGCTGGACCGCCGGCATGTCTGGCTCGAAGGGGGGCCAACGCTCGCGGCCGCATTCGCCGCCGCCGGCTTGGTCGATGAGATCATCGCGTACGTCGCCCCGGCGCTGCTGGGCGCCGGCCTGAACGCGGTTGCCGATCTTGGCATCGCCACCATCGACGCGGCATTGCGCTACGAGCTGCGCGACGTGACGCGGCTCGGCGACGACGTACGGCTGGTCATGAGGGGCGTGGGCTGATGTTCACCGGGATCGTGGAAGAGCTCGGCTCCGTCGTGGCGCTCGAGCAGGGAGGCGACGCCATCCGACTGACCGTCTGCGGACCGAAGGTCATGGGCGACGTGGGCCCCGGTGACTCCATCGCCGTCAACGGGTGCTGTCTGACGGTAGCCGAGATGGACGGAGTCGCGTTCACCGCCGACGTGATGGCGGAGAGCCTCGACAAGACGGCGCTCGGCAGTCTTGTACCCGGCAGCCAAGTCAACCTTGAGCGCGCCGCGACACCACAGACCCGGCTCGGCGGCCACCTCGTCCACGGTCACGTCGACGGTGTCGGACGCATCGCGGACCGCCAGCGGAGTGAGCACTGGGAGGTCGTCACGATCTCGGTGTCGGCGGAACTGGCGCTCTACCTGGTGATGAAGGGCTCGATCGCCGTGGACGGCGTCTCGCTCACCGTGTCGGCCCTCACCGACGGCGCCCACCCGACGTTCGGCGTCAGCCTGATCCCGACGACTCTCCAACTCACCACGTTGGGCTTCAAGGGCCCTGGCGACCTCGTCAACCTCGAGGTCGACGTGATCGCGAAGTACGTCGAGCGGATGCTCGGCGGACAGACGAGCACCGTCGTGGAGCGGCTGTTGGCCGCCAACATCAGAGCAACCGAACGCGAGACAGAAGGAGGAGCTCGATGAGCCCGCTGGAATGGCTGTTGGAGGGCACCTGGGTGATCTACGGCACGCCGATCCTGGTGCGCGAGGTTGTCGGCAACGGCTTCGGACTGGGCAGCGCCGTGCTCGGGATGCGCCGCGTCACCTGGGCCTGGCCGGTCGGCATGATCGGCAACGCCCTGCTGTTCACCGTCTTCGTCGGCGGCATCTTCGACAAGCCGCAGGAGCACGACCTGTGGGGGCAGGCCGCCCGCCAGATCTTCTTCTTCGCGGTCAGCGCCTACGGCTGGTGGCGGTGGCGCCGCAGCCAGGCAGCGGGCGGCGCGGCAGACGGCGGCGCGATCACCCCGCGCTGGGCCAATGCGAAGGAGCTGCGGCAGCTGATCGTGGCGGCGGCGGTGATGATGGTCGTCTTCGTCTACGCTCTCGACTGGCTCGGCTCGTGGGGCCCGGTGCCCGACGCCTGGATTCTCACCGGCAGCATCCTCGCCACCTACGGCATGGCGCGGGGATACGTCGAGTTCTGGTGGATCTGGATCGGTGTGGACGCGGTCGGAGTGCCGTTGCTGCTGCGCGCGGAGTACTACCCGAGCGCGGTGCTCTACCTCGTGTACGGCGTCTTCTGCGTGGCCGGGTTCTTCACCTGGTGGGCGGCGGAGCGGCGGCTGGGTGGAGCAGAGCGCCCAGGCGACGTACGCGCGGCAGACGACCAGGTGAGCCATGTCTGACCAGGCCCGATTGTGGCTGGACCCGATCGAACGGGCCGTCGAGGACATCGCCGCCGGCAAGGCCGTGGTGGTGATCGACGACAAGGACCGGGAGAACGAGGGTGACCTGGTCTTCGCGGCCAGCAAGGCGACACCTGAGCTGGTGGCGTTCACGATCCGCTACTCCAGTGGCGTCATCTGCGCTCCGATGGAGGGGCAGGCGCTGGACCGGCTCGCGATCCCGTTGATGACGCCGCGGAACCGGGAGCGGATGCGCACCGCCTTCACGGTCTCGGTCGATGCTCGTGACGGTGTCACGACGGGTATCTCGGCAGCCGACCGGGCCCGCACGATCAGGGTGCTCGTGGACTCCGCGACGGAGCCGTCCGAGATGGTCCAGCCCGGCCATGTGTTCCCGCTGCGCTACCACGAGGGCGGGGTGCTGGTCCGGCCGGGCCACACCGAGGCATCGGTCGACCTGGCTCGACTGGCCGGCTTGACACCGGCCGGTGCGATCTCTGAGGTGGTCAACGACGACGGCACGATGAAGCGCGGGCATGACCTGCGTGGGTTCGCCGACGAGCACGGGCTGGCCCTGGTCTCGATCGCCGACCTGATCCGCTATCGCCGCCGTCACGAACGACAGGTCCACCGGCTCGTCGAGACGCGGCTCCCCACCGCGTACGGGGTCTTCCGCGCGCTGGGCTATCGCAACTCAGTCGATGGCACAGAGCACATCGCGATGGTGTACGGCGACCTCGGCGACGGTGCCGACGTCATGGTGCGGGTGCACTCCGAATGCCTGACGGGCGACGCTTTCGGCTCCCGCCGGTGCGACTGCGGGTCGCAGCTGTCCTCGGCGCTGGCCGCCGTCAGCACCGCTGGCCGAGGCGTCATCGTGTACCTGCGCGGCCACGAGGGCCGAGGCGTCGGGCTGGTGCACAAGCTGCGGGCCTACACATTGCAAGACACCGGCCGCGACACGGTCGACGCCAACCTCGACCTCGGCCTCCCTGCGGACGCCCGCGACTACGGCACCGGAGCCCAGATCCTTCGCGAGCTAGGGGTTCGTTCGGTCCGGCTGCTGACGAACAACCCGCTCAAGTGCACTGCACTGGAGGCATACGGCGTCTCGGTGAACGAGCGGATCGCCGTACCGGTGAAACCGCAGGACGACAACCGCCGCTACCTCGTCACCAAACGCGACCGGATGGGACACCACCTCGAACACCTCGACCTCGACGACGCCCACGCCGTCGGCGCCGGCAGCGAACGACGGCTCTGGTGAGCGCCAGGGGACGCCCTCAACCGGCGCCGATCGACGGCAGCGCGCTGAGGGTTGCGGTGCTAGCGGGGGAGTGGCACGCGTCCGTGATGGCCGGGCTTATCGAGGGCGCCGAACGGGCCCTTGCCGACGCCCAGGTGGCGGCGGCCGAGGTCGTCCGAGCTCCGGGGAGCTTCGAGCTTCCGGTCCTCGCGCAGGGTCTGGTCAACCGAGGGTTCGACGCTGTCGTCGCGCTCGGCGTGGTGATCCGTGGAGGCACGCCACATTTCGAGTACGTCTGCGACGCGGTCACCCACGGTCTCGCCCGGGTGGCGCTCGACTCCGGCGTCCCTGTCGGGTTCGGTGTCCTCACGTGTGACAGCGAGGAACAGGCGCTGGCCCGGGCCGGCCTCCAGGGCTCCGACGAAGACAAGGGCTACGAAGCCGCCCATGCCGCCATGTCCACGGCGATCACGCTGCGGGGCCTGGCGCGGGCCTGACCGTCCGCGGAAGGCTCCGGCCGGCAGGTGCCGCCGCCCCTCACCAGTAGGCTGTCAGCTGATGAAGACGTTCGATGAGCTGTTCGCGGAGCTGTCCCGCAAGACGGCCGAGCGCCCCGAGGGGTCGCGGACCGTGGCGTGGGTCGACGCCGGCGTACACGAGATCGGCAAGAAGCTGGTCGAGGAGGCGGCCGAGTCGTGGATGGCGGCCGAGCACGAGTCGACGGAGCGCACGGCGCAGGAGCTGAGCCAGCTGCTGTACCACGTGCAGGCGATGATGC
>JACCUS010000186.1 GCA_013811715.1 Nocardioidaceae bacterium | reverse complement strand
GTTCCGCTGGCGTCGGGACGCGACGCGGACGTGTTCGCCATCGACGCGCAGCGTGTCCTGCGTCGCTACCGCGACGGCGGGGACGTCGCGGGCGAGGCGGCGATCATGGGGTATGTGGCCGAACTCGGCTTCCCCGTGCCCATCGTGTACGAGGCGACCCGCGCCGATCTGGTGATGGAGCGGCTCGATGGCCCCACCATGACCCAAGCCCTGGTCGTCGGCGATCTCGACGTACAGACGGGCGGTGCGCTCCTGGCCGATCTGCATCGCCGGCTGCATGAGCTGCCGCCCCGACTGAGTTCGGACCCCGGCGATCGGATCCTGCACCTCGACCTGCACCCCTTCAACGTCATGCTGAGTCGCCGAGGGCCGGTCGTGATCGACTGGCGCAACGCCACGGAAGGGCCGGCAGACTTAGATCTTGCCCTCTCCGCGCTGATCCTCGCCGAGGTTGCGGTCGAGGACGCGAACGACATGGCGCCGGCGGCCAACCTGCTGCTGACGGCCTTTCTGGAGCACTCCGGAGGGGATCCGCTACGGATGATGGATCGCGCCCTAGCGATGCGGCGTACAGATCCCAACCTGGCCGGCGCGGAGATCGACCGCCTCCCCTCCGCGGCCGGTCTCGTCCGCCGCAGCCGGTGACCGCGTCCGGTGCGCTACCGCTGGGCCTGGTAGATGCGGCGTACGACGTCCTCGATGTCGGGCTCCTCGATGTACAGGTCGCGCACCTCGGCCTCGGTGGCGATCCCGGCCAGCACCTGCGCCGCCGTCGTGCGCTCGGCGTCGAAGGCGAGGTGCTGACGCAGGCCGTCGGCCGCGCTGCTCAGGTGCGTGGTGTTCGGCACCCCGGTCAGGGCCGCGCACGGGGCCGCCAGGTCGACGACGAGCACTCGCCGGGCCCCCACGGTCCTGGCCAGGCCGGGCAGCGTGCCGTCGTACGCCAGCCGGCCCCGGTCGACCACCAAGATCCGGTCACACAGACGCTCCACGTCACCCATGTCGTGCGTCGTCAGCAACAGCGTCGTGCCGTGCGTGGCCCGCTCGTGGATGAGGAACTCGCGAAGACGCGCCTTGGCCAGGACGTCGAGTCCGATGGTCGGCTCGTCGAGGATGAGCAGCTCCGGCGAGTGCAGCAGCGCGGCCGCGATCTCGGCGCGCATCCGCTGCCCCAGCGAGAGCTGCCGGACGGGGGTGTCGAGGGTGTCGGCCATCTCGAGCAGGTCGACGAGCTCGCTCGTGCGGGCGCTTGCCCGGGTCGGGTCGAGCTGGTGGATCGATGCGAGGAGCGCGAAGGACTCCCGCAGCGGAAGGTCCCACCACAGCTGCGACCGCTGCCCGAAGACCACCCCGATCCGTCGGGCCAGGTCGCGGCGCTGCCTGACCGGTTCGAGGCCGCAGGTCCGCACCGATCCCGAGGTCGGCACCAAGATGCCGCACAGCATCTTGATCGTGGTCGACTTGCCCGCGCCGTTGGCGCCGATGTAGCCGACCGCCTCCCCCGGCTGGACGGCGAAGGTCATCTGGTCGACGGCGGCGATGGTCGTACGCCGGCGCCCTGTCGAGGCCTTGCGTCGTACGGTGAACGTCCTCGTCAGGTCCGAGATGTCGATGATCGGGCCGCTCATCCGCCCCCTCCCTGGTAGTGCCGCGTTCCCCATCGCCACATCGTCAGCGCGACCGCCCACACCCACAGCGCGGCCAACGGCGTGCACCAGGCCAGCCAGCCCGGCAGCCCCGCCGGCCCGGGCAGGTCGAGGATCGCCAGCGTGGGGAGGTATGCCGTGAACGCCACCGGCACCAGGTAACCGAAGACGAGCTTGAGCGGTCCGGGGAAGATCGAGGTGGGCTGTGACGCCGCGTACGACCCACCGTAGGTGAAGGCGTTGGTGAACTCGGCGCCGTTGATGAGGAAGAACTGCAGGCTCGCCGCGCAGACGAAGAGTCCCGCGAAGATCGCCGCCCCGCAGCCGATCGCGACCACCAGCAGCAGCACGGTGTCGAGGCCCCAGGAGATGTCGTTGTAGGCCAGCCCGGCCACCAGCGACACCACGGCGACACCCGTCCGGGCCAGCCGCCGCAGCTGCAACTCGCTCGTCATCAGCTGGGCGAGCACCGGCTGCGGCCGCAGGTAGAAGGCGTCCAGCGTGCCGGCACGGACGTACGTCGGCAGCGTGTCGACGTGCCCGACCACCATGTCTGCCAGCGAGAACGCCAGGTTGGAAAGGCCGAACAGCAACAAGATCGCGTGGAAGTCCAGCCCGCCGAGGACGTCCACGTTGTGGAAGACCACCCACACCTCGGCGAACTCGGTGAGGCCCACCAGCAGCGAGCCGAGGAAGTCGAGGGCGAAGGACCCACGGTAGGCGCGCTGGGCGCGGATCCGGGAGGCGAGCACGGCACGGTACGGTGCCGTGCTCCGGCGTGGCTGTGATCCCGGCGGCCTCGACAGGCCGGTCGTCGAGTCAGCCACCCTGCACCACCAGCTTCCGCCGCCCCGCATTGGTCAGGGCGCGCCCGAGCAGGCAGGTCGCGGCCAGCCACCCGAGCTGCATGGCGACCAACGCGACGGCTTCGAGCCCGACCGTCTTGCCGGAGATCACGTCGACCGGGGTCTGCAGGATCGACGGGAACGGGGTCGCGTAGGCGAGGGTGTGCAGCCAGGACGGGAACAGCGCCACCGGCACGTACAGCCCGGCGAGGAACGTGCTGGTGACCATGTAGAGCGTCCGCACCCCGCGGGTGTCCAGCAGCCAGAAGCCACAGATGTTGACGGCGTACCGGCAGTAGAACGAGACCGCCACACCGATCGCGATGCTGATCAGCCCCAGCGCATACGGCAGCACCGTCGTCGGCATGACCAGGCCAAAGGTGAGCGCCCCGACCAAGACGCTGGGCAGGCCGCGCGGGAGGAACGTGTACGCCGCCCGGCCGAGGTCCTCGGCGAGGTGCCAGGTCTGGATGTCGAGTGGCCGTGTGAAGTCGATCGCGACGTCGCCGGTGCGCACCCGGTCGCCGATCTCGGCGAGGCCGTTGAGCTGGATGGCGCCGATCAGGCCCTGCGACAGCCAGACGTAGGCGCTGATCGACCCGGCGGTGTAGCCGGCCAGTGTGCCGCCGGCGCTGTCGATCGCGGCGAAGAGGATGGCGGCCCGGATGAAGCCGAAGACGACGTTGGTGCACAGCCCCGCGACCATGGCCAGGCGGTACGTGGCCTGACGGCGGTACCCGGCGACCAGCAGTCGCGCATACGTCTGCAGGCCACTGCGCACAATCGCAAGAACCTAGCCCCATGCGGCAGCGATTGCAACGCGATTGCGCCATCCCCGCGCTGGGCTCGCAGCTCGACGGGCTATAGCCGCTTGTTCAACACCGTCATCGTCTCTCCTGAACGGCGTACCAGCGTCTCCGTCGGCGCCCACCCGCAACGGCGATAGAACTCGGCGGCTCTCTCGGTGCCCACCCATATCTCGGCGATACCGCGCTGAGCGGCCCACGACTCCAGCTGCGCCAACAGCAGCCGCCCGACCCCGAGCCCTCGTCGTTCAACGGTCACGACCATGCCGAGCAGCCAGGGCGACCGATCCCGCCTCTCCTCGATGTCGAATGCGCCTAGACCGACGGCGCCTACCGCCTCTCCTCGGCTGTCGGTGCTGACGAAGGTGACGGGAAGCTCACCGTGCCCGGCCTCGCGCGCGGTCGCGTCGACCCACCACGACAAGTGCTCGGGCTCAGGTGCGTGCCCCCATTCGCGCCAGCGGATCTCCCCCACCGTCGGCACCAGCTCCGGCCACTCGGCCAGTACGTGTACGGAAAACGATTCAGATTCCGGCGCTCTCACGACAGCGATACTACGGTTGCAGCGGAGGACCTGAGCCGTCTTGGCGAGTACTTGGCGGTCCCGGGCGGCGGTTGTTGGGCGACCGGTTACTCGCCAAATCGCGGCGTGAAACGCATCCGGTCACGGGTTGTGGTCCCTGGATAGGGTTCTTGGTATGGCTCACCGGGACGTGTCGAGTGACCCCGCCTCCTGGACGCTCGCACAGCGTGCCAGCCTCACCCACGGCCAGGTCGCCTGGGATGTCATGGGCGACGGTCCCCCGGTGGTGCTCGTGCACGGCACGCCCAGCCGATCGGTGCTGTGGCGCGACGTCGCGCCGTTGCTTGCCGAGCGCTTCACGGTCTACGTCTTCGACCTGCTCGGCTACGGCCAGTCCGAACGCAATGCAGAGCAGGCCGTGTCTATCCGCGTCCACGGCGAGGTGCTCGCCGAACTCGTGCAGACCTGGAGCCTGGAGGCGCCGGCGCTGGTCGGGCACGACATCGGTGGTGCCGCCGTTTTGCGTGCGCACCTGCTCGAGGGAACCGGGGCTCAGAGCATCGTCTTGGTCGACGCGGTCGTGCTCCGTCCGTGGATCACCGCGACCACCCGCCACCTCAAGGCGCACCTCGACGTCTACCGGACCATGCCGACACACATCTTCCGGGAGGTTGCCGCTGCGCACCTGCGCACCGCCACCGAGCAGCCGATGGGGCCAGCCGCCTTCGCCGCCTACTTCGACCAGTGGGAAGGCGAGATCGGCCAGCGGCTATGGCTGCGCAACGTCCGCGGGTTCGACGAGCAGGACACCGCCGACTTCGAGCCCCTGCTGGACGGGATGCAGACCCCCACCCGCATCGTCTGGGGCGAGCACGACCGGTGGCTGCCGGTCGACGTCAGCGCCGCCATCCAGGCCCGGCTGCCCGCCGCGGACCGCGTCGTCGTACCGGCCGCCGGGCACTTCTCCCCCGAGGACCAGCCGACCCGGGTGGCCGAGGCCATCGCCGACTTCCTGCCTTGAGGCCGGCCGTCGCCCCGGTCGCCGGCGTCACCTCCAGGGCTTGATCGGTCAGCCGCTCGGGCAACCGCGCCCTGGCCGAGTCAGATGACGTCGGGTGGGGCGTCGCGCTCGCTCGTCATCGCTCGCCCGGCCGTCTGCCATGCCTTCATGCCGCCGGCGAGGTTGACGGCCTCGCAGCCTTGCGCCTGCAAGAACGCGGTCGCCTGCGCCGAGCGGGCACCGGACCGGCAGACGACCAGCACCTGCCGGTCGGTCGGCACCTCGTCGAAGCGCTGCGACAGCTCCATCAACGGGATATGGGTGGCGGGCTCGATGTGCCCGGCCGTCCACTCGGCGTCCTCCCGCACGTCGACGACCACCAGCGAGGCGGGCAGCTCGTCGGGGACGCCGGACATCTCGACCTCGGGGACCTCGTGTAAACCATGCGCCATGGCGTCCAGCCTGCCACGAGGGCGAGCGGTCACCTCAACAGTCGGGAGAGGCGGCGGTCGGCGAGTGCCTTGCCGCCGGTCTGACAGGTGGGGCAGTACTGGAGAGACGAGTCGGCGAAGGACACCTCGCGGACCGTGTCTCCGCAGACCGGGCATGACTCCCCGGCCCGGCCGTGGACCCGCATCGCGGACTTCTTCTCCTTCTTCAGCTCCGACGCGGCCAGCCCGTCTGATCGTTCGATGGCGGCACGCAGGGTGGCCCCGATGGCGTTGTACAAGACCTCGACGTCATCGGTCGGCATGGCCGCCGGCTTGAAGGGCGACATCTTCGCCGCGTGCAGGATCTCGTCGGAGTAGGCGTTGCCGATCCCGGCGATGACGGACTGGTCGCGGAGCACTCCCTTCAGCTGCGAGCGCCCGGCGCGGGTCAAGATGCCGGCGAGTACGTCGACCGTGAAGTCGTCGCGCAGCGGGTCCGGCCCGAGTCGGGCGATCCCGGGCACCTGGGCGACTTCACGGACGACGTACATCGCCAACCGCTTCTGGGTGCCCGCCTCGGTGAAGTCGAGCGCGGACTCGTCGTCGAGCAGCAGCCGAGCCGCGAGCGGGCTCTTGCCGGGCCGCGGCGGTACGGCGGGGGCGGTTTCGCGCCACCGGATCCAGCCGCCACGAGCCAGGTGCACCACCAGATGCAGCTCGTCGACCTCGATGTCGATGAACTTTCCGTGCCGGTCGACATCACCGACGAACAGCCCCTGCAGCGCGCTCGGAGGCGGGTCGAACGTCTTGAGCGCAGCGAAGGCCACGACGTCGAGGCGGGCTACCGCACGGCCGGCCAGCCGCGAGCCGAGGTCGGTCGCCAGCGCTTGCACTTCGGGGAGTTCCGGCACGCGGTCAATTCTGCCCGGTCGTCAAGGGCTTCGGCAGCGGCACCGCCAGCGCGCGGCGCAATCGGTCGACGTAATCGACTCGGGGGATCTCGATCGCACCGAGGCTCCGCAGGTGGTCGGTGAGCCACTGCACATCGAGCAACCTGTGCGGTTCACCGTCGTCAAGCAGCTCAACCAGCGCCATCAGCGCCACCTTTGAGGCGTCTCGTTCCCGATGGAACATCGACTCGCCAGCGAACAACCCGCCGACCGCGACGCCGTACAGGCCACCCATCAGCCGCTCCCCCCTCCAGACCTCGACCGAATGCACCCAGCCAAGCTCGTGCAAGGTCCGGTACGCCGTCTCGATCTGCTCATCGATCCAAGCCCCCGGCCGGGCGGGGTCGGCACAGCCGGCGATGACGTCGTCGAACGCCTCGTCGACGGTGACGGCGAACCTCTTCGCGGACCGGCGCATGGACCGCGACACCCGGAACCCGTCGAGCGGCAGGACTCCCCGTTCAACGGGGGACCACCACGCCATCTCGGCGATCCCTTCCAGTGGCATGGGGAAGATCCCGGCCCGGTAGGCGTTCAAGATCGTGCCCGGTTCCAGGTCGGCGCCGACGGCCACGATGTCGTCATCCGTCTCGACCGGGTCGGGAAACACCCAATGGCTCGTGGGTGGATCAACCGCCACCGGCGACCGTGCCTAGGTAGTCCTCGACCAGCGGTGGGGTCGAGCCGGTTTCACTGACCACTCGGCCCGATGGACTTACGCCGGAACTGCGATGGCTGTTTGTCGTTGTGCACCTCGCCGATCCCCTCGTTGGTTGCGCCCTCGGCGTGCATGTCGTTGCGCTGCGCCTTCTTGCGATCGAGGGCCTCTCGGAACTTCCTGTGCTGCTCGTCGTCGTGACCTGGCTTGGACTGGCTGGCCATCACTCCACCTCACGCATCACTCGCTGAAACTGACCTCACCACTCAATCAAACCTGAGCGAGGGCTGCACGCGATTTGGCACCCAGTGCCGTTTCGGCCGGTGGAGGGTGCAGCCCCCAGGCCGTGGGCGGTCTCCGCGGGTTCCATGAGTCTGAAATAGGGTGGATGCCAGAGGTCATCGCAAGCAGGAGGAGCCACCGTGGGTGCAGGAAACCTCGTCGGGAAACTGGCGCGACCGGTCGCTCGGAGGAAGGCGCCCGGCGCGGCTGCCAACTTCGTCCGGCAGGCGTTCGACCGAGCCGTCGACGGGGCGGGGCCACTGCGGGGCGCCGCCCCCTCGGCCGACCGACGGCTGGCCGAACACGACGGGAATGTCGACAAGGCCATCGGCGCGTTGGTCGACTCGCACGTGCGGATGGCCGGGGCGCAGGGCTTCGTTACCAACCTGGGCGGCCTGATCACGATGGCCGTCACGATCCCGGCGAACATCTCCGGGCTGGCACTGCTGCAATGCCATCTGGTCGCCGGCATCGCCCATCTGCGCGGCTACGACCTGGACGACCCGCGGGTCCGCAACGCCGTACTGGCGTGCATGCTCGGGGAGGACTCCGTCAAGTCGCTGATCAAGAAGAAGAAGCTGCCGAGCAGGCCGATGGCGATCGCGACCGCCCCCTCGCACGACCCGGGGCTCGACAGCCAGATCGCCAGCGAGGTCACGGCCGAGCTCATCACCCGAGTCGCCGGCAAGCGCACCATCGCCATGATTGGTCGGCGAATGCCGGTCGTCGGTGGCGGGGTCGGTGCGGTGTCGGACGGCTACAGCACTTACCAGATCGGCAAGTACGCCGCCAAGGAGCTCCGGTCCCGCAAGTAGCGCCGCCGCCGGTCAGGTGAGGGCGCTGACGACACGGGAGACGGGGGGCTTGCCGACGTGGGCCGCCATCCAGGTGCTGGTCTGCACCAGCGCCTCGAGGTCGACGCCGGTCTCGATGCCGAGGCCATGCAGCTGCCAGACCAGGTCCTCGGTGGCGAGGTTGCCGGTGGCGCTCTCGGCGTACGGGCACCCGCCCAACCCACCGGCCGAGGAGTCGATGGTGGTCACCCCGTGCCGCATCGCAGTCAGCGCGTTGGAGAGGGCTTGCCCGTAGGTGTCGTGGAAGTGGACGGCGAGTTGCCCCACCGGCACCCGCGCCTCGGCGAAGCCGGTCAGCACGGCAGCGACGTGGCCAGGGGTGGCGACGCCGATCGTGTCCCCCAATGACAGCTCGTCGCAGCCGAGCTCGACGAGCCGGTGCCCCGCGGCCACCACCTGCGCGACCGGGACGTCGCCCTCCCATGGGTCGCCGAAGCACATGGACAGGTAGCCGCGAACGCGCACCCCAGCGCCCCGCGCCCGGCGCACCACCGGCTCGAACATCGTGTACTGCTCGTCGAGGGAGCGGTTGAGGTTGCGCCGGGCGAAGGACTCCGTGGCGCTGCCGAAGATCGCGATCTCGCTGATGCCCTTGTCGAGCGCACGGTCCAGCCCACGCTCGTTGGGCACCAGCACCGGCATCCGCGCCGCGGCCGCCATGTCGAGCGCATCGATCAGCTGCTCGGCGTCGGCAAGCTGCGGCACCCACCTCGGGTGCACGAAGGACGTCACCTCGACGGTCTGCAAGCCGGCCGCCACCAGGCGGCGTACGAATTCCGCCTTCACCTCGACCGGCACGATCGCGGACTCGTTCTGTAGTCCGTCGCGCGGGCCGACCTCATAGATCATGACCTTCGCCGGAAAGCCCTCGGTCGCCTCGACCTGCGGTGTGCGCTTCACCCTTCGCCACCGTGCCCCCCGACGATGAACAACCGACGCCCGAGGTCGACCTGCCCGCCGACCTCGGCGTCGACCTCGGTGACGACGCCGGCGAACGGCGCCTTCAGCGCGAGCTCCATCTTCATCGCCTCGAGCACGCCGAGCGTGTCGCCTTCGGCAACGGTCGTGCCCACGGCGACGTGCACCGCAAGCACCGTGCCCGGCATCGGCGCGGTCACCGAGCCGTCTCCGGCGGCGGCGCTCCCGCCCGGACCGAACGCGTCCGGACGCTCGAAGACGTAGCTCTGCCCGTGGTAGCCGACGAGCACAGACCCGGACGTGACGAGAACGTGCCCCTCGTGCACCTCGTCGTCGAGCTCCAGCCGGACCCGCTCGCCCTCCTCCGCGAGCGGGCGTACGGCGACCGTGCGGTGCGGCCCCGTGATCACCCCAGCCGCCACATCCACCGAGAGCACCCGCGTGTCGGTGTCGTCCGCGGTGAGCTCGATGGGCACTGCCGCCGGCTCGCCGCCCGCACGCCACCCGTCGTTCGCGCCGAAGGGGTGCCGGGGGTCGCCGTCATGCGCGACCGCCAGCGACCACGCCGCCAGGCACCAGGCCGGGATCGGCGTCTCCAGCACGAAGGCGTCCGGATGGCTGTCGAGCCAGCCGGTGTCGATCTCGCAGTCCCGATAGGCGTCGGAGGCGGCGAGCTGCCGCAGGAATCCCAGGTTCGTGGTGAGTCCGAGGACCGCGGTGTCGTCTAACGCGTTGACGAGCGCTCGACGGGCCGCCTCCCGGGTCGTGCCGGAGACGATGACCTTGCCCAGCATCGGGTCGTAGAAGGTGCCGACCCGCTGGCCGGACTCCAGCGCGGCGTCGACCCGGGCCCGCGCCGGCCAG
>JACCUS010000182.1 GCA_013811715.1 Nocardioidaceae bacterium | reverse complement strand
CTGTACGTCTCCGACGCAATCCGCACAGATCTGCCGCTATTCGCGCACCAAGCACACAGTCATTCCGCCAAAGACCGGGAGGCGGACAAGCCTCCACGGCTCGGAGCCGCATACGGAGCGCCGACCCATGCCCAGCGAGACACATCGGACTGAAATTCTTGCGGACTCTCTGCGGACTGAGGCGCCCTCCACCCCATCTGACCTGCGCAAACGCACCAATTCACACGTTGAAGCGGAAGTCGACCACGTCGCCGTCGGCCATCAGGTAGTCCTTGCCCTCGATGCGGACCTTGCCGGCCGACTTCGCGGCGGCCATCGAGCCGGCCGCCACCAGGTCGTCGTACGACACGATCTCAGCCTTGATGAAGCCGCGCTGGAAGTCGGTGTGGATCGCCCCGGCCGCCTCGGGGGCGGTGGCGCCCTGCTCGATGGTCCAGGCGCGGGCCTCCTTCGGGCCTGCGGTAAGGAACGTCTGCAGGCCGAGTGTGTCGAAGCCGACCCTGGCGAGCACGTCGAGACCGGGCTCGTCGACCCCCATCTCCGCCAGCATCGCGCGCGCCTCCTCGTCGTCGTCCAGCTCGACCAGCTCGGCCTCGAACTTCGCGTCGAGGAAGATCGCCTCAGACGGCGCCACCAGGTCGCGCATCTTCTGCTGCAACACGTCGTCGGCCAGCTCGTCGGAGTCGCAGTTGAACACGTAGATGAACGGCTTGGCCGTCATCAGCATCAGCTCGCGCAGCAGGGACTTGTCGATGGCGGTCGCGATGATCGGCGTACCCCTCTCCAACGCCGCCCGGGCCTCCCGCACCGCCTCCAACACGGCCGCGTTCTCCTTGTTCAGCCGGGCCTCCTTCTCCAGGCGGGGCAGCGCCTTCTCGACCGTCTGCAGGTCAGCGAGGATCAGCTCGGTGGAGATCGTGGAGAGGTCGTCGTCAGGCGACACCTCGCCATCCACATGGGTCACGTCGTCGTCGCGGAAGACGCGGGTGACCTGGCAGATCGCGTCGGACTCCCGGATGTGCGAGAGGAACCTGTTGCCGAGCCCCTCCCCCTCCGAGGCGCCGCGAACGATTCCGGCGATGTCGACGAACTGCACGGCCGCCGGAACGGTCCTCGCCGCGTCGAAGATCCCCGCCAGTACGGCGAGCCGCGGCTCGGGCACGCCGACCACACCCACGTTTGGCTCGATCGTCGCGAACGGGTAGTTCGCCGCGAGAACGGCGTTCTTGGTCAGCGCGTTGAAGAGGGTCGACTTGCCGGCGTTGGGCAGTCCGACGATTCCGATGGTGAGAGCCACGGGCGTCAAGGGTACGACGTATGTGGCGGCGGCGAGAGAGCCGGTAGCAAGGCGACGCCCCACGCGCGAGGCTCAGGAGCGTTCGACTCTCGGTAGAGTCCTGACGTGGCAGTACCGCCCACGGTTACCAAGCCGTGGCCGGGATGGACGAGTTGGATGCAGCTTTTTGGGGGAGATCCATGTCGAGCATGCTGCTCGCGGGCGAGGAGTTTCAGAACTACGGCCTCTCGCACCTCGCCGCGCTCGTCGTCTTCGGCGCCGGGGCGGTCGCCGTGGTGGCCATCGGCCGTCGCCACCGCGGCAGCGGTGCGGCGCGGCGCTTCAGCAGGTCGTGGGCGCTCGCGATTCCCGTCTTCGCCGTACCCCTCCAGATACTGCAGTTCCTGCCGTCGGACTGGGACTTCGACACCTCTCTGCCGCTGCAACTGTGCGATCTGGCCTGGATGGCCGCCGTCTGGGCGCTGTGGACGCTTCGACCGTGGGCGATCGGGCTCACGTACTTCTGGGGCCTCACCCTCACGACGCAGGCGATCGTGACACCGGCTCTGGCGCAGGACTTCCCGACGCCGCGCTACTTCATGTACTGGGGCATGCACTTCGTCATCGTGTGGGCAGCGATCTACCTGGTCTGGGGACTCCGGCTGACGCCGACCTGGCGCGTCTACCGCACGGCGGTCGCCGTCACGGCAGGCTGGGCGGTGTGCATCTTCACGTTCAACTCGATCGTCGGGTCGAACTACGGCTTCCTCAACCGAAAGCCAACGACGCCGTCGATTCTCGACCTGCTCGGGCCGTGGCCGCTGTACGTCGTCACCGAGATCGCCCTGGTCGCGACGATGTGGGCCTTGATGACGTGGCCATGGGTGGCGATCCACCATCGCCGAGGGCACGGAGAATCCTCGGCGAGAATCACGCGTCCCTCGAGCAGCTGATTCACCCAGGCCCACGACGGCCCCGGCGCGCGATCACGTCTCGGGAACCAGCTGACGCGCGGCCGCGTCATACCACCATGTCCTTACGACTGGTCCCCCTATTGCTCACACTTGCGCTGGCCGGCTGCGCGGCGGCCGACCCCGAACCAAGCGCGAATGGCCCCGGATCGGGCAACGCGCCGGCTACCGACTCGCCTCCCGCCTCCGAGGTCACCATGAAGGGCACGATCACGTCGGTCGAGCCCTTCCGGCCGGTGACGACGAACTGCACGCGGCCCGAGGACGTAGACCCCGACTCCGCGGTCTCGAGTGACGACCCGCCGGTCTGCACCGACATGGACAAGGCGCCGCTCGGCACGGTCCTCATCGAGGCAGACCCGGCCAGGGGGACACTCGACAAGGTCATCTTCACGGTCGGCCCGGAGGCGGCGCTGTTCTCGTCGTACACCGGACTCGGAGACGAAGAGCTGACTCAGATCGACTTCGCGGAGCTCTCGGTGGGTCGACAGGCCGAGGTCGGCTTCTCCGGCCAAGTCGCGGAGAGCTACCCGGGGCAGGCGACCGCGGAGTCGGTGACCCTGCTCGACCCCGGCTCCTGACGTTGCCCGCCCACGTGCGGGCAGCCGGCTACGCGATTTTGTCGGTGCTCGCTGCCATCGTGGTCGACATGGAAAGTACGACGTTTCTGACGGTCGCATTGACGCTGCTCGCCCTTGTCGCCGGCTTCGCGCTGGGCCTGGTCCGCGGGCAGCGCCGGGCTGCCCATGACCGCGGCGAACTACGCGAGGAGCTGCGCGCCCTCTCGGCCCAAGCGGTCACCGACTCGAGCCGGCAGGTGTTCGCCTTTGCGGACTCGCGAGCCAGCGCCAGCCAGCAGGCGACCCAACAGGTGGTGGCGCCGGTGCGAGACAGCCTCGACCGGCTCAACGAGCGTCTGCAGAGCCTGGAGACCCAAGGCGCCTCTTGGCAGTCCCAGCTCAAGCAGCAGGTCGACTCGGTACATCTGAGTGGCGCCGAGCTGGGTCGGGAGACGCGAGCCCTGGCCGAGGCGCTGCGACGTCCCCAGGTGCGCGGCGCCTGGGGCGAGATGCAGCTCAAGCGCAGCCTCGAGCTAGCGGGTGTCACCGAGCGCTGCGTGTTCGACCTGCAGGTCTCGGCCCGCACCGACGACGGCCTGATCCGTCCCGACGTGGTGATCAGCCTCGCGGGCGGCAAGCAGGTCGTGGTCGACTCCAAGGTTCCGCTCGACGCCTTCTTGTCGGCCACGAGCGCCACCGACCCCGATGCTCGCGAGGCGGGCTTCGAGCGTCACGCCCGGCAGGTGCGCCACCACATCGACACGCTGGCGGCGAAGGCCTACTGGCGGCAGTTCACCCCAACGCCTGAGTTCGTGGTCATGTTCCTGCCGGGCGAGGCGATCTTCTCCCAGGCCCTCGACACCGACCCCGGCCTGATCGAGTACGCCGCCCGTAGGCAGGTCATGCTGGCTACTCCGACCACGTTGATCGCGATGCTCAAGACGGTCGCCTACACCTGGACCCAGGAGGCGCTCGCCGACAACGCCCGCGAGGTGCACCGACTGGGCTCGGAGCTCTATGAGCGTCTCGGCACCGTGGGCGACCACCTCGACAAGCTCGGGCGCTCCCTCGCCTCGACGGTGGGCAGCTACAACAAGGCGGTGGGGTCGTTGGAGTCTCGGGTGCTCGTGAGCGCGCGCAAGATGCGCGACCTCAAGGTCACCGAAGGCGCCCTCGACGCTCCGCAAGGCGTGACCGACCTGCCCAAGCCGCTGACCGCCCCTGAACTGGTCGACTCGCACGAGCCGGTCGCGATCGAGGGGAGGCCCGGCCAGGAGCAGTGGACCCGCCGCGCAGTCGGCGAGTAGGCCTCCGCGCTACTACGGCGTGGCGAGTCCGCGCGCGGCCGGTTCGCGCGTAGCGTGGTGCCCATCACGGCACTGCGGAGGCGACCATGACCACCCCACCGCACCACAACCGCGGCCCGCGGAGCAGTCACGGAGGCGCCGGCTGGTTCGAAGGCGATATCGATCTGCTCGTCCAGGAGCCGGTGCCCCCAGCCTACGTACCTGAGCACCCTGGCGACGTCGACGCCGACTCGGTCGTGCCCGGCGAACGAGAAGCGGCCGACGAGCCCTTGCAGCCACACGCACCTGGCTCGTCCGCCCTCGGTGACTGGGGCGGCACCGGCGCCGCCAGTCCCGGTGGGGAGGACGCCGATCGTTACCCAGGCCATGGGATCGAGTACGCGGCGACGCCCGGCATCCCGGGTCGCGGCGTGGTGCTGCTCAGCGCGCTGGCCGCAGCCGGCTGCGCAGTCCTCGACTTCGCCCTTACCGGTGGGCTGACGATCTTCTTCGACCTCTGCTTCGTGGTCATCTGCCTGGTGGCCGCAATGGCGGTGCGTCGCCACGACGTCTTCGCCGCCGGCGTGCTGCCGCCACTCGTCTTCGCGGGCGTGATCGCGATGATCGCACTCACCCGACCGACAGCTTTCATCAGCGGTGGGGATCTCAGCAAGGTCTTCTTGACCGGCCTGGCGGCCCACGCCGAGGCTCTGGTGACCGGATACGCGGTCGCGCTGCTGACCGTCGGCGGCCGGGTCGTCGCCAGCCGCAAACGCTGACGCCGCTGCCCGGTCGCGCTAGGCCGGGGGGCACCGCCGTACTCAGCTGCCTTCGGCGGCTCGGATGTCCTTGCGCAGTTCCGGCGGCAGCGCGAAGATCAGCGACTCCTCCGCGGTGTGCACCGCCCGGGCGGCCGGGTAGCCCCGCCCGGACAAGAACTCGAGCACGCCGTCGACCAGGTCTTCAGGCACCGACGCTCCCGACGTCACCCCCACCGATGAGACGCCTTCGAGCCATGCCTCGTCGATCTCCGACGCGTCGTCGACCCGGTGAGCCGCCGACGCGCCGCTCTCGAGCGCAACCTCCACCAGCCGCACGGAGTTGCTCGAGTTGCCCGAGCCCACGACGAGCACCAGGTCGGCCCCGGCCGCGATCTGCTTCACGGCCTGCTGCCGGTTCTGAGTCGCATAGCAGATGTCGTCAGACGGTGGGTCGAGCAGGTTCGGGAACTGCTGCCGGATCCGTCCAACCGTCTCCATCGTCTCGTCGACGGACAGTGTCGTCTGTGACAGCCAGGCCACCTTGTCGGGGTCGCGCACCTTGACGTTGGCGACGTCGGCCGGGCTCTGCACGAGCGTGATGTTGCGCGACGCCTCGCCCGCCGTACCCTCGACCTCCTCGTGGCCCTCATGGCCGATCAGCAAGATGTCGTAGTCGTCGCGGGCGAACTTGCGGGCCTCGTTGTGCACCTTGGTGACCAGCGGGCAGGTCGCGTCGATGGTCTTCAGGCCGCGCTGTTCGGCATGGCGGTGTACGGCGGGGGAGACGCCATGGGCGGAGAACACAACCGTGGCTCCCTCGGGCACCTCGTCGAGCTCCTCGACGAAGATCGCCCCTCGGTCTTCCAGGTCGTGCACCACGTGCTTGTTGTGCACGATCTGCTTGCGCACGTAGACGGGCGGCCCGTAGAGGTCCAGCGCCTTCTCGACGGTGATCACCGCCCGGTCGACGCCGGCGCAGTAGCCGCGTGGAGCGGCCAGCAGCACCGTACGGTCACCGGGACCGGGGCTCTCCACCGTATCGGCGACGGTCACAGGCTCAGCGGCAGACATACGCCCCATCGTAGTGGCGACGCCAACCACTAGCCTCGTGACCGTGGCCTTGGACACCAGCTTCGAGAGACCGGCTCCTGTCCGGGTCATTGCGAACGCCCTGACCGGGTATGTCAACAGACTCGGACCCATCTGGGTCGAGGGACAGATCGCCCAGCTGACCCGCCGGCCCAACACCTCGACCGTCTTCTTGACGCTTCGCGACCCGCTCGCCGAGGTTTCCGTGCAGGTCACCTGTGCCCGCTCCGTCTTCGACGCGATGCCCGCCCCAGTCACCGAAGGCGCGCGCGTGGTGGTCTTCGCGAAGTTCCAGTACTACGTGCCCCGGGGCACGTTGTCGTTGCTCGCCAAGGAGATCCGGCCCGTCGGCGTCGGCGAGCTGCTGGCCCGCATCGAGCAGCGCCGGCAGCTGCTGGCGGCGGAGGGGTTGTTCGACCCGGCTCGCAAGCGAAGGCTGCCGTTCCTTCCTGCGCGCATCGGCCTGATCGTGGGACGAGACTCCGCCGCCGAGCGCGACGTGACTGAGAACTCGCGGCGGCGCTGGCCCGGCGTCGACTTCCGAGTCGAGCACGCCGCGGTCCAAGGCCGCGACGCCGCACGACAGGTCATCGAGGCGCTGCGGGTGCTCGGCAATGACGACTCCGTCGATGTCATCGTCATCGCCCGCGGCGGCGGCGCGTTGGAGGACCTGCTGCCGTTCTCCGACGAGGGGCTGGTCCGGGCGGTCGCGGCGTGTCGCACGCCGGTGGTGAGTGCCATCGGGCATGAGGAGGACCAGCCGCTGCTCGATCTGGTGGCCGACCAGCGCGCCTCCACACCTACCGACGCCGCCAAGCGGGTCGTCCCCGACGTTCCGGACGAGGTGGCGAAGGTCGCCGCGCTGCGGGAGCGGTCACGCTACGTGCTGGCGCAGATCATCTCGCGTGAGCGAGGTGGCCTGGCCACGGCAAGGTCGCGCCCAGTGCTGGCAGAGCCACATCGCATGTTCGACCACCACGCGGTGATGGTCAACGACCTGCTGGGGCGGAGCCGCCGCAACCTCGACCATCACCTGACCCGCGCCGGTGACGACATCGGCCACCGGCTCGCGCGCGTTCGCGCGCTGTCTCCCCTCGCGACGCTGCGGCGCGGTTACGCCGTGCTTCAGACCGAGGCCGGCCAGGTCGTCACCTCTGCCGCCGAGGTAGCAGTGGGCGACCGCGTCGAAGCCCGTCTCGCCGATGGACGGCTGCACGCGACCGTCGACGATTTGGCGACAGCCGACTCCCCCAGCACCGAACCGCAAAGGACCAGCGATGAGTGAGACCCCTTCCTACGAAGAAGCCCGCGACGAGCTGATCAGCGTCGTGCAGCGGCTCGAGACCGGCGGCACCACCTTGCAGGAGTCGATCAGCCTGTGGGAACGCGGCGAGGAGTTGGCCGGCATCTGTCAGCGCTGGCTCGACGGCGCCCGCGCTCGTCTCGATGCGGTGGCGAAGCCGGGCTCCACCGCTGACGCGGCTGCCGACACCGGCCCCGCCCACCCCGAGTAGGCACCGGCGAGACGCGCTCGTCGCTTGATCAGTCGCCGTGAGCCGGCTCGATCAGCTCAGCGAAGTGGACACGCCAGGTTCAGCGGGCTCGCAGCGTCCCGGCGAACTCGAGCAGGTAGCCGAGCGGGGCCGTGCCCGTCACGATCGTCGTCACGTCGCCGCCTGCTCGCACCAGGGCGATCTCCTCCCCGTCGCCTGACGTCAGCGTCCGCCACTCCTCTCCGTCGACTGCGACGGGGTCGCCTGGCTGGTCGGCGGGCGTCCCCTCGGCGACGAAGTCCCGCGATGTCGCGTTGCCCTGCTTGAGGCCGACGTACTCGCCCTCCTCGGTGAGACCACCGAGACTCCACGCGTTCTCGGGACCGGCGCCTTGCCACTCCACGCTGGTGGCTCGCCACCCGGCTGGCTCCGGGGTGGGCGCCAGTACGTCGAAGGGCGCCTGCCGCCGCGCCTCTTGCAGCACTGCCGCGTAGTCCACGGTGCGAGCCGGGTCGACGGGCTCGCGGTCCTGGAGCTGGGTCAGCCCCCACACAAAGGCGATCACCAGCAGCGACGCCAGGATCGCCCCGACGAGTCCGCCGGCGCTGCGCTGGTACCCTCTCCTTGCCTGGCTCACCCCGCCATTGTCGCTGTCACATTGACGAGCCCTCCCACCGGCCGTCGTCCGCCGCCCTCCGGCAGCCTCCGCTGCCGCCAGTTGCGGGAAACCTGCCCCTGATCCGGCCTCCCGGGCACAACTTTCCCGCATTGCGTGCGGGGTGGACCCGACGATGCTCGCCGACCGGATCGCCTCGGCGCTCTCGCACGCGGAGATGAGGACTTCGTTACGATCGGATCAGGCCAACTTCGAGGAGCCCTCCCGTGACCGCTGACCAGTTCGACCCTCGCTCGTCAGACCCGAGCAGCTCTCCAGAGTTCGAGACTCCGCGGAACGCACCCGATCGCAACCTGGCCATGGAGCTCGTCCGGATCACCGAGGCTGCGGCGATGGCGGCGGGCCGCTGGGTCGGTCGTGGAAACAAGAACGGGGCGGACGCGGTTGCTGTCAACGCGATGCGCCAGCTCATCGGCACCGTGGGCATGGACGGCATCGTCGTCATCGGAGAAGGCGAGAAGGACGAGGCGCCCATGCTGTTCAACGGCGAGCGCGTCGGAGACGGCACCGGACCGGCGGTTGACGTCGCGGTCGACCCCATCGACGGCACCACGCTCACCGCCAAGGGTATGACCAACGCCGTGTCCGTGCTGGCCGTCTCTCCTCGCGGCTCGATGTACGACCCGTCGGCGGTGTTCTACATGGAGAAGCTCGCCACGGGGCCAGAGGCGGCCGACGTCGTCGACATCAGGCTGCCGGTGGCGGAGAACATCCGTCGTACCGCCAAGGCCAAGGGCAGCTCGACCGACGACATCACCGTGGTCGTGCTGGACCGGCCCCGCCATGAAAGCCTCGTAGGCGAGATCCGCGACGCTGGCGCCCGGATCAAGTTCATCACCGACGGAGACGTCGCCGGCGCGATCATGGCCGCCCGGCCCGACACCGGAGTCGACCTGCTGCTCGGTGTGGGGGGCACCCCCGAAGGCATCATCGCCGCCTGCGCGATGAAGTCGCTCGGCGGCGTCATCCAGGGGCGCCTGTGGCCGTTCGACGACGACGAGCGGCAACGGGCGCTCGATGCCGGCCACGACCTCCACCGGGTGCTGTCGACCGACGATCTCGTCTCCGGCGACGACTGCTTCTTCGTCGCCACCGGCATCACCGACGGCGAGCTGCTGCGAGGCGTCCGCTACGCCCACGGCGGGGCCACCACCCACTCGCTGGTGATGCGCTCGCGCAGTGGGACGATCCGCTCGATCATCAGCGAGCACCGGCTGGAGAAGCTGAGCAAGTACGCCGCCGTCGACTTCGAGCACGCCTGAACCGAGCATGCAGCAGAGCATCGAGCAGACAGCACATCTCCCGGGCGGCATCGACCTGTGCTTCGACACCTTCGGTGACAGCGACGATCCGGTGCTGCTGCTGGTGATGGGCCTTGCCGGACCGCTCAACTGGTGGAGTCCCGAGCTGTGCCGGACGCTTGCCGAACGCGGGTTCTTCGTGGTCCGTTACGACAACCGTGACGTGGGCAGGTCCACGAAGCTGAACGGCGCCGGTGGGACCCGCGCCGCGTTGTTCAGGTCGTTCGTCGGCGGTAGGGCCGCGCCGCCGTACACGATGAGTGACCTGGCTGCGGACGCCGTGGGTCTGCTCGACCACCTGGGCGTCGCCAAGGCGCATGTGACGGGGGTGTCGATGGGCGGCATGATCGCCCAGACCATGGCGATCGACCACCCGGGCCGCATCAGTTCGCTGGTCTCGATCATGTCCTCGACCGGCAGCCGGCGGGTGGGGTGGCAGCACCCCCGGCTGCTGACGCAGCTGCTCGCCCACAACCGCGACTCACGGGACGGCTACATCAAGTCGGCTGAACGCACCTGGCAGCGGATCGGCTCGCCCGGGTATCCACCATCACCTGAGGAAGTCCGTGAACGGGCGGGCGAGACGTTCGACCGTGGCATCAGCGTGTCGGGTGCGGTGCGCCAGATGCAGGCGGTGGTGAGCCAGCCAGATCGATCCGCTGCGCTGCAGCGGCTGAGACTTCCGGCGATGGTGATCCACGGGCTGGCCGACCCGATGGTGCATGTGTCCGGCGGTCGAGCCACGGCGCGCGCGATCCCGGGCAGCGAGCTGCTGCTGGTCCCCGGCATGGGCCACGACCTACCCGCTGAGCTGTGGCCGACGTTCGCCGACGCGATCGGACGGACAGCCGAACGCGCAAAGCGGCCCGGCGCGCGCGACTAGGCGTCTGCCAGCTCGGCGGCCGCCAGCTCGAGCAGCTCGTCCAGCGCCTCGCGCAGGTAGCCGATCAGGTTCCAGACGTCGGGCACCAGCTCGCGGCAGGCGATCAGCCCGAAGTCCAGGGCGCCGTCGTAGGAGAACAAGGTGATGTTCAGCGCGCCGGTGAGGTCGGTGATTGCCGAGACCGGGTACACACCCAGCACCCGCGCCCCGCCGACGTACAGCGGCATCTGCGGACCGGGGATGTTGGAGACGAAGAGGTTGAACGGGAACGCCCCGACCGTGACCATCCGGAAGATGGCCCTCGCCGCCAAGCCCGACAGAGCGGTCGGGATCACCGACGCGAGATCCTGCAGAATGGTCGCCGGCACCGTGTCGAAGTGCTCCTTGGCCTCGGCCATCGCGAGCCGGACATGGGCCAGGCGCGCTGCGGGGTCGGCCAGGTGCGTCGGCGCCTCGGCGAGCATGACCGACACCTGGTTGCCGTTCTCACCCTGCTGCTCGTCGGTGCGCACGGAGACCGGCACCGCCACCACGATCGGAGTCTCCGGGAGACCGTCGTGGTCGAGAAGCCAGCGACGCAACGCCGTTGTGCACAGCGCCATCACCACGTCGTTGACGGTCATCGCGAATGCGTTCTTCACCTCTTTGATCTCCTCCAGCGGCAGTGACCCGTAGGCGAAACGGCGGTGCGCGGTGATCGGCCCGTTGAGCGGCGTGGCCGGGGTCAAGATCGTACGTCGCTCGACGCTGCGGCCCTTGGCGCCGGCCGACGCCAGCTTCAGCAGCGAGTCGGCCAGGTCGCTCACGGCCTTGGCCCCGGGGAGATAACCGGCGCCAGGCACGTCTGCCAGGTGGGGCAGCGCCCTCGGCAGCGTGCGCATCACGTCGAGCGGCTGCGTGGCCATCGAGGCCAGTCCGCGACCGGCCAGATCCACCGGGCTGGGAGGAGCTGCCGGCTCCCACACCTCGTCAGGTTGTTCCTCTGCTCTGGGCTCGACGGTGACGTCCATGACGGTCGCCAGGATCTCCGCCCCTGAGACGCCGTCGATCGCGGCATGGTGCACCTTGCTGTAGAGCGCCTGGCGGCCGTCTCCCACGTTGTGGATGAGGTACATCTCCCACAGCGGCCGTGTCCGGTCGAGCGGCCGCGCGTGGATCCGGGCCACCTGCTCGCCCAGCTGCGTCTCGTCGCCCGGCCGGGGCAGGCCGAGCTCACGAAGGTGGAACTCGATGTCGAAGTCCGGATCGTCGACCCAGTAAGGTCTGCCGAGACCGAGGGGCACGTTGACGAGTCGCTGCCGCAGCGGTGGCGCGAGATGCAGGCGCGGCTCCAGCACATCGCGTAGCCCGTCGAGGGTAAGGGCCCCGTCGGGCGCGCCCGACGGGTCGAGCAGGATCAGGCTGCCCACGTGGCCGACCGTCGTCGACGTCTCGACGTTGAGGAACTGGGCGTCCAGGGAGGAGAGCTGCTGCATAGGTGCAGTCTGACGCATCGATGCCGGCCGCGACACCGGCCGGGGCTGCACGTACCGATGGTCGACGTTCCGACTGTGGCGGGGTCGGAGCCCCTCAGCGGTCGGATCGTTGCACGAGGGCTCGGGTCAACGTTCCGACTATGGCGGGGTCGGAGCCCCTCAGCGGTCGGATCGCTCCACGGCGGGCCGGGAGGTGCGAGGTGCGAAAGCCGAGGGCGGTGCGGCCACGGGGCCGGAGGCGGTGCAGCCACGGGCCGAGGCGGTGCGGCCACGGGTCGAGGCGTTCGGCCTCACTCGTCTTGGGTGGCGCCCCATTGCAGCGGGAACACCTCGAAGGCCGAGCCGTACTTGACGCCGAGCGCGCTCCCGGACATCCGCGCCCCACCCTCGAGGAACTCCGCCGGGTCGAAGTCGGTCCAGCCGAGGCCGTCGAGGTAGGCCTGATGGGCCTGCAGACTCGCGACCCCACGGTCGAACCCGTCCGTCACGTCCGCGCCGTGACCCGACTCTGGCGAGCTGGCTGCCCAGACCTCCAGCACCCCCGCCCACGGCTCCAGGCCGGCAGCGAGCTGGTCACGGAAGACCCACCGGTTGGCCGCGTCCCGCGCCCCGTCGAGGCTCGCCTTGCCGGTGGCGATGTGGTCGGGCTGGTTGAGCGCCACCGCGCCGTCCCAGGTGTCGCGGAAGTTGTTGGTGATGAGGATCTCCGGGCGGTGCCGCCGTACGGCGCCGGCGATCTCAGCGCGAAGCGCGACGCCGTACTCCACCACCCCGTCCGGCCAGCCGAGGAACTCGACCGCTTCGACGCCGACGATCCGACATGACTCCCGCTGTTCCGCCTCGCGGACCCGGCGACACTCGTCCGGCTCCATGCCGTCGATGCCGGCCTCCCCGCTCGTCAGCAGGCAGTACGTGACCTGCTTGCCCTGGTCGGTCCAGCGGGCCACCGCAGCCGCGGCGCCGAACTCCATGTCGTCCGGGTGCGCGACCACGACGAGCGCGCGCTCCCAGTCCTCGCGAAGCGGTTTGAGTCGACGATTCTCAGCCATGCGCCCACGATGCCACATCGGCGAGAATGTCCGCTGATGCCCGAGGAGGCGAGATGACGTCGGACTACGTCGCCAACGCCGTGTCCGAGCGCGGTGAGGTGGTGCTGCTTCGCCGGCGGTCCGACGGTTCCCTCGAGCTGCGCGTCAACGGCGTCTTCGTGATGGACACCGTCGAGACGTCGGCCGAGCGGCTGTTGGCGCGTACGACGCTCGACGCGCTGACTGGCTGCCGCCCCGAGCCGGACACTTCCGGCTCGAAGTTGCGACCTACAACCGGCCAGAGACGGCCGCGCGTCGCATCGTTCCGTGAGGCGCGTCCTGGTCTGCGCGTGCTGATCGGCGGTCTGGGCCTTGGCTTCACCCTGGCGGAGGTGCTGCACGACGATCGCGTCGCCGACGTACTCGTCGCGGAGCTGGAGCCGGCCCTCGTCGAGTGGCACCGCCGCGGACTGGTCCCCGACACGGCGGACGTGCTCCTCGACCCACGAGTGCGCATCGAGGTCGGCGACGTGACCGACGTGGTCTCCGCGCAGCCGCCCGGGTCGCTCGACGTGATCTTGCTCGACGTCGACAACGGGCCCGGCGCCCTCGTGTACGACGCCAACGCGGCGGTCTACCGCACCGCCTTCCTCACCAAGTGCCGTCAGGCGACGCGCCCGGGCGGCCTCACCGCGATCTGGTCGGCAGACACCTCAACTCCCCTGCGCGAAGCCTTCAGCCAGGTCTTCGGCCGCTGCCGAGAGCTCACCGTGCCGGTGCGGCTGGGCACTCGGGAGACGACGTACCGCGTCTTCGTGGGGCGCGTCCTCCCGTAGGCTCGCGGACGTGCCCGGGCCACTGACAATCCGAGACGGCTTCGTCGTGCCCGAGCACGAGTTGCTGTGGCGCTTCTCTCGGTCGAGCGGGCCGGGTGGCCAGTCGGTCAACACCACCGACTCCCGTGTCGAGCTGAGCCTCGACATCGAGAAGTCGGGCGCGTTCACCGACACGCAACGCCGCCGAGCGCTCCAGCGTCTCTCCAGCCGCCTGGTCGACGGGGTCGTCACCATCGCCGCATCCGAGCACCGCTCCCAGCTGCGCAATCGCGAGGCCGCCGAGCAGCGCCTCGCCCAGCTGCTCCGCGAGGCGGTCGCTCCCCCACCCAGACGTCGCCGGCCCACCAAGCCCAGCAAGGCGTCGGTGCGGCGACGGCTCGACGCCAAGCGCAACCGCGGCCAGCTCAAGCAGCAACGACGCGAACCCGACGACAACGGCTGAAGACACGCCCGTGGCAGCCGGGAGCGGGGGGCGGCCCGACTCGTCGTACGGTTGATCCATGACCGACCAGCGCCCGGCGCAGGCGACAACCGACGAAGAGTTCCGCGTCGAGCGCGACACGATGGGCGAGGTCAAGGTGCCGGCCGCGGCCCTGTGGCGCGCTCAGACCCAGCGAGCCGTCGAGAACTTCCCGATCTCCGGCACGACCCTGGAGCCTGACCATGTCCACGCGCTCGCGCTGATCAAGGCGGCGGCCGCACGGGTCAACGCCCAGCTCGGTGTTGTCGACGCCGACGTCGCGGCCGCCATCGAGGAGGCCGCCACCGCGATCGCCGACGGCAAGCACGACGACCAGTTCCCGATCGACGTGTTCCAGACCGGGTCGGGCACGTCGAGCAACATGAACGCCAACGAGGTCATCGCCGGGCTCGCCTCTGCCGCGCTCGGCCGAGAGGTGCACCCCAACGACCACGTCAACGCCAGCCAGTCGAGCAACGACACGTTCCCGAGCTCGATCCACGTGGCCGCCGCCAAGGCGATCACCGCCGACCTGATCCCCGCGCTGGCCCACCTGGCCGCGGCGTTCGAGGCCAAGGCGATCGAGTTCGACGGCGTCGTCAAGGCCGGCCGCACCCACCTGATGGACGCCACGCCGGTGACCCTCGGGCAGGAGTTCGGCGGGTACGCCGCCCAGCTCCGCCTCGGCGTCGAACGGCTCGAGGCCACGTTGCCGCGGGTCGCCGAGCTCCCCCTCGGCGGCACCGCGGTCGGAACCGGCATCAACACACCACCTGGCTTTGCCGCCCGCGTCATCGAGGTGCTGGGCGAGCTCACCGGGCTGCCGCTGACGGAGGCGCGGGATCATTTCGAGGCGCAGGGCAGCCGCGACGCGCTCGTCGAGGCCAGCGGCCAACTGCGGACCATCGCGGTCGGCCTGCACAAGACCTGCACGGACCTGCGCTGGATGGGCTCTGGCCCACGCGCGGGTCTCGGCGAGATCTGGCTGCCCGACCTGCAGCCCGGGTCGAGCATCATGCCCGGCAAGGTCAACCCGGTTCTTCCGGAGGCCACGTCGATGGTCTGCGCCCAGGTCATCGGCAACGACGCCACCGTGGCGTTCGCCGGAGCGTCGGGGAACTTCGAGCTGAACGTGATGATGCCGGTCATGGCGGCCAACCTGCTGGGCTCGATCCGGCTGCTCGGCAACGCCGCGCGGGTGCTGGCCGACCGGTGCGTCAGCGGCATCGAGGCCGACGTCGACAGGTGCCGGGGACTGGCCGAGTCGTCGCCGTCGATCGTGACGCCGCTCAACCGCCACATCGGGTACGAGAACGCGGCCGCGGTCGCCAAACGGGCCGTGCGGGAGCGCCGGACGATCCGCGACGTCGTGATCGCGGAGGGGTACGTCGCCTCGGGTGCGCTCAGCGAACAGCAGCTCGACGAGGCCCTCGACGTACTGGGGATGACGCACCCCTGAGCGTCGGCACCAGGTTGCCCGCCCGTTCGGAGCGACGCAAGGCCGATTCGGCGTCAGTCGCTCAGCCGGACTCCGCTGGTGGCCGAGAAGAGGTGCACCTTCTCGTGGAGGACCCCGAGTCTGATCTTCGTGCCCCGCTTCGGCACGCTGCGCGCCTCGTGCCGCGCCACGACCTCCTCGGCATCAGGCCCGGCCTCGGCCTCGACGAGGGAGGCGTAGACGAATGCGTCAGCCCCCAACTCCTCCACGAGGTCGATGGTGGCGTCGAGGCCCGGCTCGTCGTCGCCGACCAAGGTGAAGGCCTCCGGCCGGATGCCCACCGTGACCTCCTTCTCGTCCCCGAGCTCCGAACGCACCTCCGGCTTGAGCGGGATCGTCAGGCTGCCGACCTTTGCCCCCTCCTCGGTCACCTCGCCGGTCATCATGTTCATGGCCGGTGACCCGATGAAGCCGGCGATGAAGGCGTTCGCCGGCTGGTCGTACAGGTTGAGGGGAGTGTCGACCTGCTGCAGCAACCCGGCGTCGAGCACCGCCACCCGGTCCCCCATGGTCATCGCCTCGACCTGGTCGTGGGTGACGTACACGGTCGTGATGCCGAGCCTGCGCTGCAGCGAGGCGATCTGCGCGCGTGTCGACACGCGCAGCTTGGCGTCGAGGTTGCTCAGCGGCTCGTCCATCAGGAACGCCTGAGGCTCTCGGACGATCGCGCGGCCCATCGCCACTCGCTGCCGCTGGCCGCCGGACAGCGCCTTGGGCTTGCGGTCGAGGAACTCCTCCATGCCGAGGAGGGCGGCCGCCTTCTGCACCCGTTCGGCACGCTCATCCTTGCCGATGCCGGCCATCTTGAGAGCGAAGCCCATGTTGTCGCCCACGCTCATGTGCGGGTACAGCGCGTAGTTCTGGAACACCATCGCGATGTCGCGGTCCTTCGGCGGCATCCGCGACACGTCTCGGTCCCCGATGTGGATGGTCCCGCTGGAGACCTCCTCGAGCCCGGCGAGCATCCGCAACGAGGTCGACTTACCGCAGCCGGACGGGCCGACGAGGACCATGAACTCCCCGTCCCCGATCTCGAGGTCGAGCTTGTCGACGGATGGTGAGGCGGCGCCGGGGTAGACGCAGCTGGCCTGGTCATAGGTGACGGTTGCCATGAGTTGTGTCCCTTCACCGGCAGGTACGTGCCGGACGATCCGTGGTGGAAGGTTCTGGTCGAGGGTTATCCCTTGACCGATCCCGCGGTCAGGCCGCGGACGAAGAAGCGTTGCAAGGCGAAGAACACGATGACGGGGATCGTCATGCTGATGAAGGCCCCGGCTGTGAGCAGGTGCCACTCCTGGCCGAGCTCGCCGATGAGCAGCCGCAGCTGGCTGGTCACGACCGGCGTGCCCTGGAGGAAGATCAGCGCGACGAGCAGGTCGTTCCACACCCACAGGAACTGGAAGATCGCGAACGCCGCCAGCGCCGGCACGGACATCGGGATGATCAGCGACCAGAACGTGCGGAAGTGGCTCGCGCCGTCGACCTCGGCCGACTCGATGATCGACTTGGGCAGCGAGGCCATGTAGTTGCGCAGGATGTAGATCGCCAACGGCATGCCGAAGCCGGCGTGTGCCAGCCAGACGGCCGGGAACGTGCCGACCAGGTCGAAGTTGCTGAAGATCTGCAGCAGCGGCACGAACGCAACCTGCAGCGGGACCACCAACAAGGCGACCACGAGGATGAACAGCGTCTCGCGGCCGCGGAACCTCATGAACGTGAAGGCGTACGCGGCGAAGGCGGCGACCATGATCGGGATGACGGTCGCCGGCACCGCCACCACGATCGAGTTGAGGAAGGCCGCGCCCATACCCTCGTCGCCGAGCACGTCGTTGTAGTTCTGCAAGGACCACTGCGAGAAGTCCAGCGGTGAGGCGAACACCGTCCACCAGCCGCTGCTGGCGACGACCTCCTCGTCGCGGAAGGACGACACGAGCAGGCCGATCGTCGGCACCAGCCACAGCAGGCAGACCGCCAGCACCACGCCCCGCACGACGAGGATGCCGCGACCTGGTCGCTGCCGACCTCCCGCCACCTCGGCCTTGGCATCATCTCGGTGGGTCGCGATCGGGCGGGCTGCGGCGGCATCGGTCATCGGCCTGCCTCCTGGGCTCGGAACTGGCGCACTTGGTAGATCATGACCGGGATCACGGCGACCATCAAGACGACGACCACGGCGGCGGCGAGCCCGTTCTCGCGGTCCGTGAACAAGAGGTTGTAGAACCGGTTGGCCACCACTTCGGTGCCGTCGGCCCCGTTGGTCATCACGTTGACGACGTCGAAGACCTTCATCACCAAGATCAAGATCGTGGTGAAGACCACGATCACGGTCGGCCAGATCTGCGGCACGATCACGCGGAAGAAGATCTGCAGCTCGCTGGCCCCGTCGATGCGGCCCGCCTCCATCGTCTCCTCCGGGACGTTCTTGATCGCCGCCGAGAGCAGAACCATGGCGAACCCCGCCTGCAGCCAGATCATGATGGCCATCAGCAGGAAGTCGTTGACGGAGAAGCCCTCGAGGCCGAGCCAGCGCTGCGGCTCGAAGCCCAGGCCGGTCGTGATCGCCGAGAGCAGGCCGATCTGCTCCTGACCCTGGGCGAACTTCGAGTCGTACATGAACCGCCAGATGGTGCTCGCCCCGACGAAGCTGATCGCCATCGGCATGAAGATCACCGACTTGGCGACCTGCTCGCCTCGGGCCTTGAGCCGGTCGGCCAGCACGGCGATCACGAGCCCGATACCGACAGCGAAGGTGGGGACGAACACGATCCACAAGACGTTGTTCCACAGCGCCTCGAGGAACGCGTCGTCGGTGAAGATCTCGCGGTAGTTGTCGAAGCCGATGTACGCCGTGCTCGTCTGGTCCGCGAAGCTGTACAGAATCGTCTGCACGGCTGGGTAGACCAAGAAGAGCCCCACGATCGCGACCGCCGGACCGACGAAGACGTACGGCTTGATCCGGCGCTCCCAGCCCTGCGACAACCGCTCCACCAGGGCGTTCAGCACCCAGTAGAAGACCAGCATGCCGCCCACACCGGCGATGATGGCGACAAGCGCGTTGAGGATCTTGTCCATCATGTCCTCCTTGTCGGCGGCAGTGGGCCAGGCATGGCGTCAGTTGCCCGGCCAGCTCTCCTCGATGTTGGCCAGTGCCTCCTCCAGCTCGGCGTCGCCACCGACCCAGGCGTTCATCTCATCCCAGAAGGTCCCGGCGCCGACCGAACCCGGCATCAGGTCGGACGCGTCGTATTTGAAGACGTCCGCCTCGGCGGCGAGGCTGTACATCTCCCGGGTGGTGTCGTCCGGGTACTGGCTGGCGTCGAAGGTCGTGTGCGGTGACAGCCAACCACCGATCTCCGCCCATGGCCCGCCGA
>JACCUS010000162.1 GCA_013811715.1 Nocardioidaceae bacterium | reverse complement strand
GTCGACAGCGTCGACGGGCACACCTCAGCCGTCGTGAACCCCTCGACCGAGCAGGAGTACGCCCGGGCGGCCCTCTCTGGGGCTGAGGATGTCGACCGGGCGATGAACGCCGCCGCCGCCGCCTTCGACAGCTGGCGCGACTCGACCCCCGCGGAGCGGCAGCTGGCGATGCTGAGGCTTGCCGACGCGATGGAGAAGCGGGCGGACGAGTTCGTTGCGGTCGAGAGCGAGAACACCGGCAAACCACTCGGGTTCACCAAGACCGAGGAGCTGCCGCCCGCGATCGACCAGGTGCGCTTCTTCGCCGGCGCCGCCCGCGTCCTCGAGGGTCGCTCGGCGGGGGAGTACCTCGCGGGCCACACGTCGTACGTCCGCAGGGAGCCGATCGGTGTGGTTGCCCAGGTGACGCCATGGAACTACCCGCTGATGATGGCGATCTGGAAGGTCGCGCCCGCCCTCGCGGCGGGCAACTGCCTCGTCATCAAGCCGTCCGACACAACTCCCGCGTCGACCCTGCTGCTGGGGGAGATCGCGCAGGAGTTCTTCCCACCGGGGGTCTTCAACGTGGTCACCGGCGACCGCGACACCGGGCGGGCCCTGGTCGAGCACCCGATCCCGCAGCTGGTGTCGATCACCGGGTCGGTTCGGGCCGGCACGGAGGTGGCGAAGAGCGCTGCCGCCGACCTCAAGCGCACCCACCTTGAGCTGGGGGGCAAGGCGCCTGTCGTCGTCTTCGACGACGCCGACGTCGAGGCGGCGGCCGAGGCGATTGCCGGCGCCGGCTACTTCAACGCGGGTCAGGACTGCACCAGCGCCACCCGGGTGCTCGCCGGCCCCCGCGTCCACGACGACTTCGTCGCGGCTCTCACCGAGCAGGCCAAGCACACCAAGACGGGTCAGCCCGACGACGAGGATGTGCTCTACGGACCGGTGAACAACCCCGACCAGCTCGCCCGCGTCAGCGGCTTCGTCGACCGGCTGCCCGACCACGCGGAACTTCAGGCAGGCGGCCATCGGGTCGGCGACCAGGGTTACTTCTACGCGCCGACCGTCGTGACGGGCCTCAGGCAGGACGACGAGGCGATTCAGGACGAGATCTTCGGGCCGGTCATCACCGTGCAACGGTTCTCCGACGAGGACGAGGCGTTGCGGTGGGCCAACGGCGTCAGGTACGGCCTCGCCAGCAGCGTCTTCACCCGGGACCATGGCCGCGCGATGCGGATGGCCCGACGGCTCGACTTCGGCTGCGTGTGGATCAACACCCACATCCCCATCGTGGCCGAGATGCCGCACGGCGGGTTCAAGCACTCCGGCCACGGCAAGGACCTGTCCGTGTACGGCCTCGAGGACTACACGCGCCTCAAGCACGTGATGTCCAACATCGAGGTCTGAGCCTATGAGGGTCTTGTTGGTCGGCGCCGGTGGCGTCGGGGCGGCGTTCGCTGCCATCGCCGCCCGACGTGACTTCTTCGAGATCGTCGTCATCGCCGACTACGACAAGACTCGTGCGCAGAAGGCAGCCGCCGTCGACGACCGGTACAGCGCGGCACAGGTCGACGCCTCGGTTGCCCGTTCGATTGAGACCCTCGTGCGCGAGCACGCGATCACGCACGTGATGAACGCCGTCGACCCGCGGTTCGTGATGCCGATTCTCAATGGCGCTTATGCCGGCGGGGCCGACTACCTCGACATGGCGATGAGCCTGTCGCGGCCGCACGCTGAGTCGCCGTACTCCCTGACCGGGGTCAAGCTCGGCGACGAACAGTTCGCCGTGGCCGACGACTGGGAGCGGGCCGGCCGCTTGGCACTTGTCGGGATCGGCGTCGAGCCAGGACTGTCCGACGTCTTCGCCCGGTATGCCGCCGACCACCTCTTCGGCGAGATCGACGAGCTCGGCACACGCGACGGGTCCAACCTGGTCGTCGACGGCTACGACTTCGCACCGTCCTTCTCGATCTGGACAACGATCGAGGAGTGCCTCAATCCGCCTGTCGTGTGGGAGCGCGGTTCCGGCTGGTACACCACCGAGCCGTTCAGCGAGCCGGAGGTCTTCGACTTCCCCGACGGCATCGGGCCGGTCGAGTGCGTCAACGTCGAGCACGAGGAGGTGCTCCTGATGCCGCGCTGGGTAGAGGCCCGGCGGGTCACGTTCAAGTACGGCCTCGGCGATGAGTTCATCGACGTGCTCAAGACGCTGCACAAGCTCGGGCTCGACAAGACCGACAAGTTGCGGGTCGGTGGTGTCGAGGTCAGCCCGCGTGACGTGGTGGCGGCGTGTCTGCCTGACCCGGCCACCCTCGGGGACAAGATGCGCGGCAAGACTTGCGCGGGGCTCTATGTGACCGGCCGCGACAAGGGCGGCGAGCCACGGGCGACGTACCTCTACCACGTCGTTGACAATGAGTGGTCGATGCGCGAGTACGGCCACCAGTGCGTGGTGTGGCAGACCGCCATCAACCCGGTCATCGCCCTCGAGCTGCTCGCGCGAGGCAGGTGGTCCGGCGTGGGGGTGCTCGGACCGGAGGCGTTCGACGCCGTTCCGTTCCTGGACCTGCTCACCGAGTACGGCTCGCCTTGGGCCCAACGCGATGACGCCACCTGAGCGCCAGACGCACGGGCGAGTGCCCAGGCCCATCGGCGGCTCTAGCCGCTTGCCTCCTGCGAAAGGTCCAATCGTGAGGTGGTCGGGCGGGGCGAACTGTCACTCGGATCTTGGCGCAGCGGGATGGGAGCCCCTCCAGTGGGATCACGCCTCGAGGGCGGTGCTGATGGCGCCTGCTAGCTCTTCGACCTGGTCGTCGGTCATCACGAGCGCCGGTGAGATCTGGATGCCACCTGCACCGACCGCGCGGGTCGCCACCCGATGGCCGCGCAACCGCTTCGCCAGCGCCACCACAGCCGCGACGGCGTGCCCGGAGTAGGTGTACCCGTGCCGCCACCAGACACCGGGTCGAGGAACTCGCGCAGAATGCGCGTGCGGCGCTAGTGCTAGAGCCCAGCATGAAGGGCGCTTTGAAAACCGGACGCAAGGGCGTCTCCCGCTATCAGGTGGAGGTGACAGGCAGGGCAGCCCACGCCGGCCTGGATCCGGAGCGAGGTGCAAACGCGGGTCTCGAACTGGCCGAGCTGGCCCTGCGCGTCGAGGCCCTCGGGAACGGCCATCCCGAGACCACCGTGACCCCGACGACGATGACCGCCGGGCGCCGCCGAACACGGTACCCGATGCCGCCCGGATGGACGTCGACGTGCGCGTCAGCAATGCCCACGAGCAGAGCCGTGTCGACGAGTCGTTGCGATCCTTGCGCCCTCGGCGTGCGGGCACCAGCCTGCGCGTCGCGGGGGGGCCGAACCGACCTCCCATGCCGGAGAGTGCCTCGGTGGAGCTGTTGACACGCGCCCAGTGCGCGGGTGAGCTGCTCGGGATGTCCCCGTGGACGTCCGCACATCTGCGAAGCTCTACGCTGACGACAAGCCCGTCAGAGCGGCCGCCGCGACCCCGACAGGTCCACGGACTCGGTGCTGGTGCTGACCTCTTCCAACCATGACAGGTCGATGTCCACACCGATGCCGCTGCCGTCGGGGACGTCCATCTGGCCGGCACTGGCATGGAGTGGCTTGTCGACCACGTCGCGCTTCCAGTAGCGGTCGGACCCGGAGATGTCCCCGGGCAAGGTGAAGTTGGGTAGTGCGGCCAGGGCGAGATTGGCGGCGCGGCCGAGTCCGGTCTCGAGCATGCCGCCGCACCAAACCGGTACGCCGTTGGCGGCGCACAGGTCGTGGATGCGCCGCGCCTCGAGATATCCGCCGACTCGGCCGGGCTTGATGTTGACGATGGCGCATGCTCCGAGAGCGATCGCGTCGGCGGCAGCCCGAGCGGAGACGATGGACTCGTCGAGACACAGTGGAGTCCGCAGCCGGCGGGCCAGTTCGGCGTGGCCACGGATGTCATCTTCTGGCAAAGGTTGTTCGATCAGGAGCAGGCCGAAGGCGTCCAGCTTGGCCAGCTGGCTGGCGTCATCGAGGGTGTACGCGGTGTTCGCATCGACCTGGAGGGCCACGTCGCCGAACCTAGATCGGACCGCCTCCACCGGCGCGACGTCCCAGCCGGGCTCGATCTTGAGCTTGACCCGGACATAGCCCTGATCGAGGTATTGGCCTACCTCGTCGAGGAGCGCGGGGATCGAGTCGGCGATGCCGACCGATACCCCCACTGGGACCTGGGCGCGGACGGCACCGAGGTGGTCGGCCAGTGAAACGTTCCGGCCACGCAGCTCCGCGTCCAGAACCGCCATCTCCAACGCAGCTTTGGCCATCCGGTGACCCTTCACGTCCGCCAGCGCCGGTGCCACACCCTCCCCCGTCAGGTGCCGGACGGCCGCCAGTCTTGGCAGGAGGAAGTCTCGGATCACCTGCTGCGCTCCGTCGACGTACTCGCTGGAATACAGCGGCGTATCGCCGGCGACACACTCGCCCCACCCCTCGGTCCCGGTGTCCGTGACGACGCGGACGAGGAGGATGTCACGGTCGACCTCGGTGCCGAACGACGTCCGGAACGGACGGACCAGCGGCAGCCGCAGCCGCCGAAGCTCGACCTCGCTCAACCTCATTAGTCGACCCGTGCCGTCGAGGCCGGCATCAATGGGGGCGTCAACGCGGTCACACCCGCGGTGCCACGCGCGCGCCCAGCGCGAGGTGGCTGGCCGGGCCGGCGGCGTCGTCTTCGTGCACGAACGTGGCGGTGATCCGCTCGGTCATCGGG
>JACCUS010000157.1 GCA_013811715.1 Nocardioidaceae bacterium | reverse complement strand
CGAGCAGCTCGGCGCGCAGGTCCGGCGCATCCGGGTCGGCGTGCTCGAGCACCGCGTGCACCAGCGAACCGAACGTCGCACCCACCGGTAGGTCGCCCATCGGTGACAGCACCGCCGCCCCGCTGGTCGAGCTCACTCCCCGGGTGGTCGAGCTTGTCGAGACCACGCCCCGGGTGGTCGAGCTTATCGAGACCACTCCAACCGGCTCGTCCTCCTTCGGTCGTTCCTCCGGCTCGCTGCCCACGCCGGCCGGCTGGTCGCCACGTGCGGCGACGGAGCTCAGTGAGGTGTACGACGTACGACGCCAGGCCGTGTCGATGGTGCGGGTGAACGTCCGCGCGGACAGAAACCGGTCGTCTGCGCCCAGATCACCGGCAGGGAGGTCAGCCAACTCGGCGACCTCCCAGACCGGTCCGCCCAGCCGCTGCCACTCGTCGAGAATCTCCGGCACCCGGGCTTCATCGTGCAGCTGCATCTGATCAGGCACAGTCGCCGAACCAGGCAGACGACCGAACAGCATCCTGTGCAGCGGCGAGGCCGGGGTGTTCCTGGGCGCCGGGGCCCACCAGGCGACTACCTGGGACTGGGCGCGGGTCATCGCGACGTAGAGCAGCCGCAGCGACTCACCTGCGTCCTCTTCCATGGCGCGGGCGAGATGGCCTGGCCACGCCGGTCCCCCGCCGCCCACGTCGATGCAGCGGCGACCCTGGTCGTCCTCGTTTGTTGAGTGGAACAACGGCACCTGCGGCTTCTGGGGGAACCGGTCCCACAACGTGGGCAGGTAGACGACTGGGTACTGCATGCCTTTGCTGCCATGGATCGTCACGAGCTGCACCGCGGCCGCGTCGCTGTCGAGCCGCCGGGTCCGCTCGCTCGACACCTCGACCTTGTCGTCGGCCATCTGAGCGCGCAGCCAGCTGAGCAGCGCGACCAGTCCGAGCCGTTCCTCGACCGCGACCTGGAACAGTGACTGACCCACGTGACGCAGATCGGTGAGCAGCCGCTCGCCGTCGACCCGGGACAGCACCCGCGCCGCAAGGCCGTCAGCCGTGGCCGCTTCGAGGACGGCGGCGACTCCCCGTGAGGTGAGCAGCTCGGCCCAGTCCCGGAGCCTCTCCGCGATCTGGTCGGTGAGCACGTCGCCACCTGCGTCGAGCGCTGCCGCGTTGTGGCCGAGGAAGCAGGTCAACCCGGCGCTGCGGACCCGGGCGGAGCGGTGCGGCTGCTCCAGCGCTTCGAGCAGGGTGAGCCACTGCGTCGCAGCGGGGGTCGCGAACACGCTTCCGCCGCCGGCAACGACCGAGGGTACGCCGATCCCGGCCAGCGCCTGCTGCACGGCGAGCAAATCGATGTTCTTGTACGCCAACACGGCAACGTCTCGTGGTTGCAGCGTGCGGCCGTCGAAGGTCGCACCGGACGTGAGCAGCTGCTTGATGTCGCGGGCGACGTCCTCGACGACGTGCGGACGGATCGTCGCGACGGCGAGCTTGGCGTTCGGCTTCCTGCCCAAGGTCTCCTTGCGGACGACCCGCAACCGGAACGGCGGGCCTGCTCCGGACAGTCGGGAGCCGCGGTGGTGAGCGTCGACGTCGCGGACCAGGATCTCCTCGTCGCCCAGCGCGGCGCCACGCATGGTCACCTGCAGCGCGTCGACGAGGTCACTGTCGGAGCGCCAGTTCCTGCCGAGCGTCTTGCGGGTCGTCGCGGTGGTGGCGGCATTGAGGTACGCCGTCACATCCCCGCCGCGGAAAGCATAGATCGCCTGTTTCGGGTCGCCGATCAGCACCATCGTGGAGTGGCCGGTGAACGCGCGGTCGAGCACCTGCCACTGCACCGGGTCGGTGTCCTGGAACTCGTCGACGAGCACCACGCTCCAGCGTTGCCGCATCCGCTGTCGTGCGGGAGCCTCGTCGGAGGTCAGCGCGTGCGCGAGCTGGGAAAGCAGGTCGTCGTAGCTGAGGATCCCGAGCCGTCGCTTGCGCCGCTCCAGCTCGTCCCGGACCTCCTGGGCGAAGCAGACGCGGACGCGGACGCCTGGCTGGCTGTCGGGATCGGCGTCGCAGGGCTCGAGCCTGGCCTGCGGATCCCGTGCCGCAGCGCGAGCAAGCCGCAGCGCGTCACCATGGCTGAACGGCGGATCGTCCTCGAGCGAAGCGAAGTGGCGGAGGTACAGGTCGTCGACCACCTCGGTCAGCAGGTCGTCGAGATCCTCGACCAAGGTGGCGTTGGCGTCGGTGTCACCCGCGATGCCCAGGCTGCGCAGCACCATCTGACAGAACTGGTGCGTGGTGGCGATGGTGGCCGCGTCGAACGAGCCGAGAGCTTCGCGCAGCCGTTGTCGGCGCTTCGCCACCTCGTCGGGGCTGGTGTCGAGCAGGAGGTTGATGACGTCGCTGTCTGGTCGCGGCGCATCAGGGTCGGTCAGCGCTCGTTCCGCCTCGACGAGCTGGGTGCGCACCCGTTCCCGCAGCTCCTGGCTGGCCGCGCGGCCGAAGGTGACGACGAGCAGCTCTTCGAGCTTGGCGACCCCCTCGGCGACGTACTTCGTCACCAGCGCGCCGATGGTCCAGGTCTTGCCGGTCCCAGCGCTCGCCTCGAGCAGGGTCGTCCCGGTCGGGAGCGGTTCGCAGACGTTGAAGTTCTCCAGCACGGTAGGTGTGGCTGGTCGCCCGGTTGGTTGCTCGGTCACAGTGGGCCGACCTTCTCAGCACCAGTGAGCAGCGGCTCCCATAGGCGCGAGGCGTACTGGCCAAGCCGATGCCTCTCGTCGTTCCAGTTCTCGTCGCTGCGTGGCTCACCCAGCAGGGTGGCGAGAGGTGCTGCCTCGCCGAACACCTGGACGTGCGAGGGGTCGGCGTCCTCTCCGGGGATGCCGAACGCAGAGAACCTGTCGGTCTCCCATGCTTTGTTCGCCTTGAAGATCGGATCGATGTCGCTGCCCTGTCGTCGTTGGGCGGCGGCTTCGGCGTACGCGCACGCGGTCTTCACCGGCAGCGGCAACGGCTCCCGCATGCCACGGTCGTAGATATCGACCAGGTCGCGTAGCCAGCCGAGCGCGCGATGGTCGAGTGGCCCGATCAGGGCACACGAGCCCCCGGCCCTCGACCTGCCCACGGCGTGCGCGGTCCAGTGCTCGTTCGGATGGCCGGCGCTCAGCGCGAGCAGGTCGATCCAGGACTTGAGCCGATGCTTGGCAGCGAGGTTGGAGTAGCTGACGTTGACGATCCGGTTGCCGAAGACCGACGGCACGGTGCCGGTGAGACGTCGGCCGTCGCCGAGCTCAATATCCACGTCGAGTGTGCGCGGCCTCCCCTCCCGCAGCGCGGTGGCCTGCGCCAGGAGCGGCTGCACCTGGAAGCCCACTTCGTTGAGCGTCCGGCGACCCAGCTTCCCCGGTGGCAACAAGCCGCGGAGCTGTTCGGCCCGCAGGCAGTCAGCCGGCTCCACTCCGTTCAGCAGGTCGGCTAGGAGCCGGTCCCCCAGCCCCCACTTCTCCAACCCGTCGAGGTCGATCGGGATGGCGTCACTGGTCTCCTCCGCAGCAAGCGGCGCTGACACGTCGAGCCGGGACCGCAGGAACGCCCGAACCGGATGGGCGAAGAACGACTGCAGGTCCGCCAGGGCGACGTCCTCGGGGGTCCGGGCAGGCAGCGGTTCCGACACCAGCGGTCCCGGGACGGCTCGTGGACCCCGCGCGGCCCTGGCGCCCGCGAGCGCCGCTTGGTCGAAGCTGAACGGCTCGGCGCCGGCCAGCTCGCCCGGTGTCAGGTTGCGTACGTCGAACGGCTGCAGCGGGTGCTTGACCAGCACCTTGTCGCGCACCGGTCCGTCGGCGGCCCCGTCGAGTGCGTCAAGGAGCTCACCGAGCGGCACGGCAGGCGGACGTTCCGCGCCGGTGTGCTCGTTGGCTCCGGTGTAGGTGATCACCAGGGTCTCGTCCGCCGCCACCACCGCATCCAGCAGCAGCTGACGATCCTCACTGCGGATGTCGCGCTCTCCGGTCAGCGGGTTGCGTGCTAGTACGTCGTCGCCGTCGACGGAGCTGGTGCGCGGGAACACGCCGTCGTCGAGCCCGACCAGGCACACCACCCGGTGTGGCACCGAGCGCATCGGGACCATCGTGCAGACGGTCAGCGTGCCGGTGCGGAAGTTAGCACGCGTCGGTCGACCGCCGAGCCGGTGCGCCAGCAGGTTGCGTACGTCGGCGAGCATCAATCGGGTGGTCGAGCCTGCGCCATCCTGAGCCTGTCGAAAAGTCGAGGTCCCGCGCTGTCGTGCTGCGTCCTCGGTGCGCGCGAGCTCACGGTCGAACTGCGTTGCCTGCCACGCATCATTGCGGGCCACGGCGGTCAGCTGGCTGACGGCGTTGGAAAGCGCGTGCACCCACTGCTCGATCGAGGAGGCGGACTCGGTCGTACGCACGAACGTTTCGATGCGGTCGACGTACTCGGCGAACCGGCCGGCCAGGTCGATGCCGCCGCTGGACACGTTGTCGACCGGCAGCGCCGACTCGAGGAAGCGGTGTTCGTCCTCGGCCATGGTGACCCCGAGGAGAACCCGGCTCAGGCCAGCCCGCCAGGTGTTGTCGCCGATGTCCAGGCCATAGCTGCCGCGGTGCGGCGCGTCGAGGCCCCAGCGGATGCCCGCTTGGTCAACCCACATCGCGAGCTGGGCGAGGTCGTCGTCGGTGAACCCGAAACGCCTGCGGACTGGTGCGGTCGAAGCCAGGTCAAGTACGTCGGTCGCCGTCACGCGGCCGCCAGCGAGCTCCACCAGGGTTCCCGCGACGGACAACAGCGGGTTGGTGCTGGACAGGGCTCGGTCCGCAAGGCGAACCCGCAGCCGGTGGGCGGGATGCCCGTTGCGCTGACCATGTGGGGCGGCGCTGGCGACGTCGGCCATTCCGAAGCCGGCCTGGATCAGCGGCGCGTAGGTCTCGATGTCAGGACACATCACGAGGACGTCGCGCGGCTCGAGCGTCGGATCGTCGGTGAGCAGCCCGACCAGCACCTCGCGGAGCACGTCGATCTGTCGGGTCGCACCATGGCAGGCATGGACCTGCACCGACCGGTCGCTCTCGTCGCTCTTTCGGGAGGCGCGGGTTCCTGCGTCCGGCTCGGCGTTCGCCCGGAGGTCATGCTGCAGCCACCCCAGCAGTGTTTCGGCGGTCGAGCCGTCCCCGGCGGTCGAGCCGTCCCCGGTGGTCGAGCCGTCCCCGGTGGTCGAGCCTGTCG
>JACCUS010000097.1 GCA_013811715.1 Nocardioidaceae bacterium | reverse complement strand
CAACGACCACCCGCCGCCGGTGACCCACGCGACGTCGGGGTGCCGGTCGGCGTACGCCCGGATCGTGCCGAGGTAGCCGTCGCGGGTCAGTTGCCCGGAGAGGTCGCAGCGCATGCGTTCCAGGCCGCCCTGAACAGGGTGGACGTGCGCGTCACCGAAGCCCGGCGCCAGCAGTCCTCCGGCGAGGTCGACGACCCGGGTCGACGAGCCGACGAGGTCGACTACGTCGTCGTGCCCCACCGCCGCGATCCGCCCATCGCGCACGGCCACGGAGGTGGCGAAGCGGCGGGCCGCGTCGGCGCAGAAGACCCGGCCGCCGGTGAAGACGCTGTCCGCGTGCCGAGTCAAGGCCGTTCTCCCCTGGTCTGCGAACCGCTACGGCCCGCCGTTGTCCGTCCGTGGAGACCCTACGGCGGACTGCTCATCCTGGCGAGACGCGGGCAGCCAGCGTCCGACCGCCGCTGCGACCGCGAGCATCGGCAAGCCAAGCAGGGCGACCAGCGTCGCGACCGACAGCCACGCGGAACCGACCGCGAAGCCGACGTAGATCGAGACGGCCACGACCTCGCACGACAGCCCGGCGGTGGAGGTCACTGTCGCCCGTGCCGGACCGCTGATGACCTCCTGCAGCCGCGCCTCGCTGACGATGATCGCGTTGTTGACCATGCCGTAGCCCACCGCGATCGCGACGAAGCCGGTCGGATGACCGCTCAAGGCGCCGACCGAGATCGCCACGGCGGAGAGCGCGACGACCTGGGCCATCCGCCGCCCGGACATCGCCGCCGTCCTCCCGGCCAGCGCCGTGCCGATGAACTGACCCGCGACGACCATGGCGACAAGCAACGGCACGTCTGCGGTCGCAGCACCGTTGTCGCGCGCCACCAGCGGGAAGTACTCGTCGTAGGCGGTCAGCCCCAGCAGCACGGCCGAGATCAGCACCATGTGACGCACCCGGGCGTGGAGCGTCGCCTCGCGCACGCCCGCGCGCAGCATCGCCAGGTAACGCCGCAAGACGCGGCTCCCCGCCGGCTGAGCGGCAGCCGACACCTCGCCGGCAGGCCGGGCCTTGGGGGCGGCCGGCAGCGACCAGGCAAGCGATGCGTGAGCGAGGGCGATGCCCACGCTGACCCAGCCGACGAGCGCATAGCCGCCCCATGCGAACAGCGGCCCGCACAGCGCGGTCGCGACCAGGTTGGCTCCCATCGCCAGCGAGTGCGCCCACCCCACCAGCCCCGGGTAGCGCGACGTCGCTGACCGAGCGGCCAGCTCGTCGTACAGCAGCGCCTCGAACGTCCCCGACATCATCGCGCCGCTGAGCCCCCACAGCGCGAACCCGGCGGCGAAGCCGAGGTACGACGGTTGAAGCGTCCACACACCGAACCCGGCGGCGTACACCAGCCCGCTGCCGACCAGCAGTCTGCGTCGGTCGACGGTGTCCGCCCAGGCGCCCGACGGCACCTCGCAGACGAACGACGTGAGTGACCAGATGACGAAGAGCGACGAGACCTGGCCAGCCGACAGCCCATGGTCGCGGAACAGCAGCGCGTAGATCCCGTAGAGCGGGATCAGGTCGCGGGTCGAGTAGTAACCGAGCACGCGCAGCACGAAGCCGCGCGGCAGGACCTAAGTCTGGCCGGCGGTGTACGTCATACTCCGACGATAGCGCCGGTCCGCACTCTTGCGCATCTGTCGCCTGGAGTGGTCTCCTGGCCGCGGGCGTGACCAGACCGATGCGGCAGACTGGGGTCATGACGATCGACCAATCGCGTGAGCTCGACAACGCCGCCCTACAGCAGTCCGCCCGCGACCACCTGTGGATGCACTTCGCCCGGATGTCGTCGTACGACGAGGCCGACGTGCCGATCATCGTCCGCGGCGCGGGCGCCTACATCTACGACTCCGACGGAAAGCGCTACCTCGACGGTCTCGCCGGGCTGTTCGCCAGCCAACTGGGCCACGGGCGCACCGAGCTCGCGGAGGCCGCCGCCGCGCAGGCCCAGAGGCTCGCCTTCATGCCGCTGTGGTCGTACGCGCATCCCACCGCCATCGAGCTTGCGCAGCGGCTCGCCAGCTACACCCCGGCCGACCTCAACCGGGTCTTCTTCACCAGTGGCGGCAGCGAGGCCGTGGAGACCGCCTGGAAGCTCGCCAAGCAGTACTTCAAGCTGACCGGCAAGCCCGCCAAGCACAAGGTGATCTCCCGGGCGATCTCCTACCACGGCACCACCCAGGGGGCACTCTCGATCACCGGTCTCCCCAACCTCAAGGCGCCGTTCGAGCCGCTCGTGCCGAGCACGTTCCGGGTGCCCAACACCAACATCTACCGCGCCACCCACCACAGCGACGACCCAGTGGCGTTCGGGCGCTGGGCCGCGGACCAGATCGCCGTCGCCATCGAGAACGAGGGGCCGCAGACCGTCGCCGCGGTATTCCTCGAGCCGGTGCAGAACGCCGGCGGCTGCTTCACGCCACCTCCAGGCTACTTCCAGCGGGTGCGTGAGATCTGCGACGAGTACGACGTCCTGCTCGTCAGCGACGAGGTCATCTGCGCCTTCGGCCGCCTCGGTCACATGTTCGGTGCGGAGCGCTACGGCTATGTGCCCGACATCATCACCTGTGCGAAGGGGATCACCTCCGGCTACGCCCCACTCGGTGCGATGATCGCCACCGACCGGCTGTTCGAACCGTTTCGCAAGGGGACGACCTCGTTCGGGCACGGCTACACCTTCGGCGGCCACCCGGTGTCGACCGCCGTCGCGATGGCCAGCCTGGACGTCTTCGAGCGCGAGGGCGTCAACCAGCACGTCCTCGACAACCAGGACGCGTTTCGCGCCACCCTGGAGAAGCTCACGGATCTGCCGATCGTCGGCGACGTGCGCGGCGACGGGTACTTCTACGCGATCGAGCTGGTCAAGGACAAGGCCACCAAGAAGACGTTCAGCGGCGAGGAGTCCGAGCGACTGCTGCGCGGATATCTGTCGAGGGCGCTGTACGACGCGGGTCTGTACTGCCGCCCCGACGACCGCGGCGACCCCGTCGTCCAGCTCTCGCCGCCGCTGATCTGCGACCAGCAGCACTTCGACGAGATGGAGCAGATCCTGCGTTCGGTGCTTGCCGAAGCCCCCTCGCACGTGTGATGGCCGTCCAACCGCACCGCTACGTTCTGCTGCTGCGCGGCATCAATGTCGGCGGCCGCAGCAAGCTGTCGATGGCCGAGCTGAGGCGGCTGTGCGAGTCCATCGGCTGCACCGACGTGGCGACGTACATCCAGAGCGGCAACGTGGTGCTCGACAGCGCCCTCACCGCGGACGACCTCTGCCACCAGGTCCAAGCCGCCATCACCGCTGCGGTCGGGTTCACCCCGACGGCGGTGCTACGCCGCCCGGTCGACCTGGACAGGGTCGTGCAAACCCATCCGTTCCCCGACGCCGACGGTGACAAGATCCATGTCGGTTTCATGAGCAGCCCGCCGAGCAAGAAGGCTGTGGCCGACCTCGCCGACGTCGACCACCCGCCCGAGGAGTTCGCCGTGCGCGGCGCGGAGATCTATCTGCACCTGCCGAACGGCATGGGTCGGTCCAAGCTCGCCACGGTCCCGTTCGAGAAGCGACTCGGCGTCGCGATCACAATGCGCAACTGGCGCACGGTCAACAAGCTCCACGACATGGCCACGACGCGCTGACCCACTGACCTGCTACAGGAGCACATCGAAGAGCGAAGAGTAGTCGTCGGTCCAAAGAACCCGTTCTGAAGGGTCGACCAGGGCCCAGCCGGGCCGCCGGAGCAGGCTGTCTATCTTGCTCTGGTCGGGGGTCAGCGCGACCCAGTCGCTCGGGGTGGACGTGGCATCGCTGACTGTGCCGTGGCCGATCACCGCCGGCCAGCCGAGGTCCCCGGCTGCCGCTGCCAGCACGGGTTCGAGGTCGAAGAGCCGGTTGCTGATGTGGACGACGAGGACGCCGTCGGGCGCGAGTTTGTCGGCGTACATCCGCATCGCTTCTGCTGTGAGCAGGTGGATGGGGATGGAGTCGGAGCTGAACGCGTCGAGGATGATCAAGTCGAACTCGTGCGCGGGGCGCTCGCCCAGCGCCAGTCGGCCGTCGCCCACGACCGTCTCGATGCTGGCGCGCGAGTCGGACAAGTAGGAGAACAGCTCCGGATCGCTCGCGACGCGGACTATCTCAGGGTCGATCTCGAAGAACGTCATCACCTGACCGTCGCGGCCGTAAGAGGCGACCGTTCCGGCACCGAGCCCGACCACCGCGACCCGGTCGAACCGGCCGTTGTCGAGTCCGCCGAAGACGTCGCCGAGCGGGCCGGCGGTCGAGTAGTACGTCGTCGGGGTCTCGCGGCGAGGCTCGTCGCGCCATTGCGTGCCGTGCAGCGTCGTACCGTGCACGAGCTTGTGCATCCCGGCCTCGGACTGGACCGAATAGCTCCCGAAGAACGTGCGGGACTGTTCGATGACACCCTGGTTCTCGGCCACGCCAACCGCGACGAACACCGCCGCGAGCCCGACGGTGAGAGCGACCGGAAGCCCGTCCGGGTGGTAGCGCCTGCTGAACCAGTCGCTGCGGTCGCCGGCCAAGCCAACCATCAGCAGCGGAACGACGACCAACCCAAGCGGATACTCGAGCACGCGGTCGAAGACGACCGGCGCCAGCAACCCGTTGAGCAGTCCTCCTGCGGCGCCGCCGACGGCGATCACGAGGAAGTAGTGCGTCAGGTGTTGAGGCTCGGGGCGGTCGGTGGCCAGGCGGGCGTGGGCGGCATAGCCGACGAGAGCGAGCAGCAGCAGGTTCAAGGCGATCGTCGCCCAGACGGGCGTGAGCCCGGGCGTCACCGTGACGACGGTCACGACGAACGCAGTCGCCGTTGCAGTCCTCGCGGGCCACCTCGCGGCGATCCGGGACCGCCGACTGAAGGCGGCTACGAAGGTGGCGAGGTAGATTGCCAGCGGCACCACCCACAGCAACGGGATGGCGGCCACGTCGGTCGACAGGTGCGCGGTGACCGCGAGCATCAGCGACGATGGCAAGAAGGCCAGCCCCAGCCACCACGCCACCCGTCGCCAACCGACGACCCCGTCCTGACCGCCAGGTGACGAGGCGGCCGGCTCCTGCATCGGCGGTCCCGCTGATTGAGCTTGGCCGCGGTGTCGAGCCTGTGCCGGCTCGCTCCGGCGAGACTGCCGCATCGCCACCACCCCACACGCGGCAGTCAGTGCGAAGAAGGCCACACAGCCCACCGACCACCACAGCCGCTGCTGTTGGAGCGTCATCGTCGACTCGATCATCAGTGGGTAGGCGAGCAGGCCGCCGAAGCTGCCGAGGTTGCTGGCGGCGAACAGGAAGTACGGGTCGCCAGCGCGACGGTGCCCGGTCCAGGAGAACCACTTCTGCAACAGCGGCCCGGTTGTCGCGACGACGGCGAACGGGAGACCGACGACGAGGACAAGCGTCCGTAGCAGCCACAGTGCCGGTGACGAGTCGGCCGGGGGAGCCGCGTCCAGCGGCAGCGCGAGCGGCAGGGCCAGAAGCGGCAGCACGAGCACCAGCAGGTGCAGCCACGGCTGCCGACGCGGTCCGAGCCGTCGCGTCGATGAGTGCACGTACAGGTACGACACGAGCAGCAGCACCTGGAAGAACAGCGAACTGGTGCTCCACACCGTGGGTGACCCCCCGTACGTCGGCAGCAACAACTTCGCGACCAGGGGCTGTACGACGAACAGCAGCCCCGCCCCGAGGAACGCCGTACCCGCGAAGAGCATCACCCAGTGAGCCGGGCGCGGGGTCCTCAACTGGTCCGCTTCGACAGATCCGCCAGCAGATCACGCACGTTGTCGGCCGATGTCGCCTCGAGCGCTTCGGTGGCCAGTGCTTGGGCGTCGGAGAGGCTGACCTGTCGCAGCCGGGCCTTCACGTCGGCGACCCTCGGCGGCGCGACGCTGAGCTCACGCACCCCCAGGCCCACCAACAGCACAGCGGCGCCGGGGTCGCTGGCCAGCTCCCCGCAGACAGCGACGTCCACGCGATCCGGTACGTCGGCGCAGACCCGACCCACCAGGCCCAGCAGCGTCGGGTCGAGCTGGTCGACCAGTCCGGCGACGGCGCCGTTGCCACGGTCTGCTGCGACCACGTACTGGGTGAGGTCGTTGGTGCCGATGCTGACGAAGTCGAGGTCGGCTGCCAGTAGCCCGGTGCGCATCGCGGCGGCAGGCACCTCGATCATGACGCCGACCCGCAACCGGGCCGTCTCGTCGCCGGCCCGGTCGAACGCACAGGCAACTTGCGCCAGTGCCCAGGTAACCTCCTCGACCGTCGTCACCATCGGGAACATCACCTGGACCGGCGTCTGCCGAGCCGCGGCACAGATCGCCCGCAGCTGCTCCGCCAAGACGTCGGGCCGGCTCCGGAACAGTCTCAGTCCACGCTCGCCGAGGAAGGGGTTGGCCTCGCGTTGCTGCCGCAGGAACCGAAGCGGCTTGTCGCCGCCGACGTCCCAGGTGCGGATGGTCAGCGGCCGCCCACGAAGTTCCTGCGCGACCTCGAGGATCGCCGCCAGCTGCTCTTCACTACTGGGCCGGGTCGCACGGTCACCGAACAAGACCTCGGTGCGCACCAGGCCCGCGCCGTCGGCGCCGTTGGCGGCCGCCGCCTTGGCGTCGGCCAGGCTTCCCACGTTCGCGAGCACCGCGATGTGGACGCCGTCGGTGGTGCGAGCGGGCTGGCTCGCAGCGGCCAGGGCCTCGGCACGCCGCCGAGCCTGCTCGGCTATCCGCGCCCGGAACTGGCGCTGCTGCTCGACGTCGGGGTCGACCACGAACGACCGGCTGGTGGCGTCGAAGGCCACCAGGGCGCCGTCGTGCACCTTCTCTGCGGCCACCCCGACGTCGGTGATGATCGGGATACCCCGCGACCTGGCAACGATCACCCCGTGGCCGGTGGCGCCGCCCCGCACAGTGGCGACGCCCGCGACGGCCCCGGTGTCGAGGGTCGCCGCGGTGCCGGCGTCGAGTTCGGCTACGACGAGGATGCCGCTCGGCGGCGCGGCCTCGACGGGCTCACCGGCCAGTGCGCGGAGCAGCCGCCGCTTGACGGCCCGGACATCTTGGGCACGCTCGCGCTGGTAGTGGTCGTCCAACCCGTCGAACTCGGCCGCCAGCGCGTCGAGTGCCGCCGTCCACGCGTCTGGGGCGGACGTCCCTGCGCCGATGGCGGCCTCGACCGGCTCGACCAGCTCGGCGTCCTCCAGCAGCGCGAGGTGAGCGTCGAAGATGCCCGCCACCGCACCGACCTGCTCTGCGTCGCGCAGCCCCCGAATCGCCTCGGCGCCGGCCGATACCGCGGCCACTGACCTGGCCTGCTCCTCCGCTGCGTCCCCAGCGATGTACCCGCTCATGTCGACCGCGGCAGCGGGAACGGTGGCAGGGCCGATCGCCACGTCGAGACCGGATCCGACACCGGCAGGTGCAGGCGTCGAGGGCGAAGCTGAATCGGCACGCGCGGAAGGCGAGGCAGGCGCGTCGCCGAAGCCGCTCGCGGCGAGGTCACGGACAGCGGCCAAGGCGGCAGCCGCGTCGTGGCCGGCGGCGGTGACCCGGAGCCGGTCTCCTCTGCCGGCGTTGAGGGTCGCGACCATGCTGAGACTGGACGCCTTCACCGGACCGCGCTCCGACCCCAGATGGGTCAGCGTGACTTCGGCGTCGAACGACCGCACCAGGCTGACGAGCCGCGCCGCCGGACGGGCGTGCAGGCCATGGTGGTTGGATACCTCGACCTCGATGCTGTCCGCCGCCTCCTCGGTCGTGGGCCTGGCTGCCGGTGTAGCGGGCGCATCGCCGAGGTGCTCTTGTTTGGCGAGTAGGCCGAGCCTGGCCTCGTCGGCGACGGCGTCGATGGACGCGCCGGTGGACGCCAGTACGACGGCCGCCACCAGGCCCTCGACCATCGGCGCGCTGGAGATCACCACCCGCCCTGCGACGGCCGGGTCGAGGAACTCGAGGGCCATCTCGGCGCTGAGCACCGCGCTGCCGAGGTCGAGTAGCACCAGGACCCCATCGGGGCTGTCGACTGTCGTGATCGCCTCGGCCACCACGGCGGCGTCGGTACCGAACCTCGCCCCGTCGACTCCGGCCGCGACCGCGATCGCGGGTTGCTGTGTCTCCTCGACCATCTCTCCGGCCAGGCCCACCGCAGCCGTCGCGAGCGCCTTGCTGTGGGAGACCACCACGATGCCGATCACGACAAGGTGGTCGCCGCAGACTCGAGCAGCAGGGTGGAGCTCGTCGCCCCGGGGTCTTGGTGTCCGATGCTGCGCTCGCCGAGGTAGCTGGCTCGGCCCTTGCGGGCCACGAGTGGGACGGTGTCATCGCGCCCCTTTGCGGCTGCCGTCGCGGCTGCGGACAGCGCCTCGCCGACGTCCTCTCCTTTGCCCGCTGCCCGGTCGAAGGCCTCCAGCGCCGGCGCCAAGGCGTCGTACATCGTCTTGTCCTGAAGGTCGGCCTTGCCGCGGGACACGATGCCCTCGACGCCTGCACGCAGCGCCTGCCCGAGCCCCGCGACGCCGACGTCACTGTGACCCTGTAGTGCGGAGGCGAAGCGCAGGAAGAACGTGCCGTACAGCGGGCCACTGGCACCTCCCACCGTGCTCACCAACGTCATGCCGGCCTTCTTGAGCAGCGCGTCGGGGGTGTCGAACTCGGTGGAGTCCAGTGCCTTCACAACCGCTGCCATCCCCCGGTCCATGTTGGTGCCGTGGTCGGCATCCCCGATCTTCGCGTCCAGCCCGTTGAGCAGTGCCGCGTCGCGATGGATTACTGCAGCAAAGTCACGTAGCCAGCCAGCGAAGGCGTCCGTGGAGAGCGAAGTCGCCACCGTTCAGAGGCCCCATCGCAGCCCCGGCGTATTGACCGGCGCGTCCCAGAGGCGGACCATCTCGTCGTCGACCTTGAGCAGTGTCACCGAGCACCCCGCCATCTCCAGCGACGTGATGTAACTGCCGACGAGCGAACGCGCCACTGTGATGCCGGCTTTGTCGAGGATCTGCCGCACCTCGTTGTACATCAGGTAAAGCTCTATCAGCGGTGTCCCGCCCATGCCGTTGACAAAGGCGATCACAGAATCTCCTTGCCGGTAAGGCAGATCGCCGACGATCGGATCGACGAGCATCGCGGCGACCTCCTTAGCGGGGGCGAGTGGGACCCGTCTCCGGCCGGGCTCTCCATGGATGCCGATGCCCACCTCCATCTCGTCGGCGGGCAGGTCGAAAGTCGGCTCGCCTGCTGACGGCACGACGCAAGAGGTGAGCGCCATACCCATGCTTCGGCCGTTCTGGTTGACCTTCTTCGCCAGATCGCCGACCTCGGTGAGCGATCGGCCGTCCTCGGCGGCTGCTCCGACAAGCTTCTCCAGCAGCACCGTGACACCGACGCCGCGGCGGCCCGCGGTGTAGAGGCTGTCCTGCACGGCGACGTCGTCGTCGGTCACCACGGACAGCACCTCGGTGCCCGCATCGGCGGAGGCCAGCTCGGCGGCCATCTCGAAGTTCATCACGTCGCCGGTGTAGTTCTTCACGATGTGGAGCACACCGGCGCCGCCGTCCACCTCCTTGGTGGCGGCCATCATCTGATCGGGAACCGGTGAGGTGAATACCTCTCCTGCACAGGCGGCGTCCAGCATGCCGACGCCGACGAACCCACCGTGCATCGGCTCGTGCCCGGAACCACCTCCGGAGACCAGCCCCACTTTGCCTTGCTTGGGGGCGCCCTTGCGATAGATCACTTTGTTGTCGTGATCGACACGGACACGGTCGGCGTGTGCCGCCTCGATGCCGAGCAGTGCTTCCTTGACGACGTCGGCGGGGTCGTTGATGAGCTTCTTCATGCCCTTATCTGAGCACACGGCGAGTCAGCCGACAACCGTTGAACCATTGCCGATGACACTGATGGGCCGCGGACTGTCGGTCTGGCACCGAGCTGGCCGGCCGGTGCGTAACCTGCCAGACTCATTCGGCGCTGCCAGCGGACCAGATTCGTCTTCCACACATGTCCTTCGGGGCTCCCGTCCTGTCGGTGACATGTAGTAGACTCGAACGTATGTTCAAGGCAACGATGACGGACGAAGACGGCGCCACCCTGGACTCCCGCGACGTCCCCGCCACCCCCCGCTCCGGGCTCGCGCGCGCAGCGCTGCCCCGGTTCGCCGCGGTCCTCGACGCCGAAGTGCAGGCTTTGAACAGCGTCAGCCTGCTCGACCTCGGCGCCGCGATCACCGAATGCGCAGCGACACTGGACTGGATGTTGTGCAAGACCG
>JACCUS010000443.1 GCA_013811715.1 Nocardioidaceae bacterium | reverse complement strand
CTCTCGATCAGGTGAGGGTCGCAAAAGGTTGCCTGGAGACCACATCATCGCCGCTGCTACTTGACCACGATGGGCCGCGGGGACAGATAGTCGTGCAACCCGCCTCCCTCGACCGGCGTGTACAAACGCAGCTCCAGCTTGAACGGTCCAGGTTCCAGCTCGCTCAGGCAGGCGCGCGGCACCGAAACCCGCATCTCACCGCTGGCATCGCTGGACGTCTCAGCAGTCAAGCCCGGACATCGCTGTCAGTCGTCGCGGATGCGTCGATGGCGTACAGCGGCTTGGCGGTCCAGATATTTCCCTTCGGCTGGGTAGTGATCATCATGTCCAGCACCGCGGCGCCCGGCTTGAGATCGGCGGCTTGGACGACAAACTCCACAGCCTGCCTGCCGTTCGTGTCCTCGACGCGGGTGATATCGACGTACGGCGCTGCGTTGTCCGGCGCATCGAAGAAGGCCTGCCGGCCGACCGGTGTCCAGGGCGTCGACGGAGACGGCGTGATCGTTTGATTCACCAGTCTTGCGGAATCGGTTGTGTAAAGGCGCGTTCAGAACCGAATACTTTGCAAAGACCACCGGCTCGGCAGGAATCGCTTGCCCATGGACCCGACCGTCCGGCAGACTGGGCGTATGACGATCGACCAGACGACGGACCTGACCCAGCTCGACAACGCCGCCCTCCAGCAGTCGGCACGCGACCACCTGTGGATGCACTTCACCCGGATGTCGTCTTACGACAAAGCTGACGTGCCCATCATCGTCCGGGGCGAGGGCGCCTACATCTGGGACTCCAACGGCAAGCGCTACCTCGACGCGCTCGCCGGTCTCTTCGTCAGCCAGCTCGGCCACGGCCGCACCGAGCTCGCCGAGGCCGCCGCCCGTCAGGCGCAGACGCTGGCCTTCATGCCACTGTGGTCGTACGCGCACCCCAACGCGATCGAGCTGGCGCAGCGGGTGGCCGGCTACGCGCCGGGCGACCTCAACCGGGTTTTCTTCACGACCGGGGGTGGCGAGGCCGTCGAGTCAGCCTGGAAGCTGGCGAAGCAGTACTTCAAGATGACCGGGAAGCCCGGCAAGCACAAGGTGATCTCGCGGGCAATTGCCTACCACGGCACCACGCAGGGGGCCTTGTCGATCACCGGCCTGCCCGCGCTCAAGGCGCCGTACGAGCCGCTGGTGCCGAGCACCTTCAGGGTGCCCAACACCAACATCTACCGTGCGCCTCTGCACGGTGACGACCCCGAGGCCTTCGGTCGCTGGGCCGCAGACCAGATCGCGGTCGCCATCGAGAACGAGGGTGCCGACACCGTGGCCGCCGTCTTCCTCGAGCCGGTCCAGAACGCCGGCGGCTGTTTCCCGCCGCCGCCTGGATACTTCCAGCGAGTCCGCGAGATCTGCGACGACTACGACGTGCTCCTGGTCAGCGACGAGGTCATCTGCGCATTCGGCCGACTCGGCCACATGTTCGGCGCCGAGCGCTACGGCTACCAGCCAGACATGATGACCTGCGCGAAAGGCATCACGTCCGGATACGCGCCGCTCGGCGCAATGATCGCGACCGACCGGCTGTTCGAGCCGTTCCGCAAAAGCGGCGCCTCGTTCCTGCACGGCTACACGTTCGGCGGCCATCCGGTCTCGACGGCGGTCGCGATGGCCAACCTCGACATCTTCGAGCGCGAGGGCATCAACCAGCACGTGCTCGACAACGAAGGCATCTTCCGCGCCACGCTCGAGACACTGAAGGACCTCCCCATCGTGGGCGACGTCCGCGGCGACGGGTACTTCTACGGCATCGAGCTCGTCAAGGACAAGCACACCAAGGAGACGTTCGACGACGACGAGTCCGAGCGTCTGCTGCGTGGCTTCCTGTCCAAAGCGCTGTATGACGCCGGCCTCTACTGCCGCACCGACGACCGGGGCGACCCAGTCGTGCAGCTCTCACCGCCACTCATCTGCGACCAGACCCACTTCGACGAGATCGAGCAGATTCTCCGCGCGGTACTCACTGAGGCGTCTTCTCACCTCTGAGCCGCCGGCGGACGAAGCACCCTGGCCTGGGTGGCGGGCTCGACGTCGTACGTCCGGCCATCCTGCTTGCCATGTCCACACGGCAGATTGCCTCTCCACCCGGCAAGTTGCCGAGCCTGGGCGCCAGATGACTGTCGGTGCGCAGCTCGGGGTCAGTAGGCGCGGCGACGGCGGCGCCAAAGTTCGACGACGATTACGAGGACGAACGAGATCACGAACATCAGCGTGCCTACGACGAACAGCTGGGGCGGGAAGCCCCTGAGCTTGGACCCGTAGACGAACAGCGGGAACGTCACCGACAGGCCCGAGGTGAAGTTTGTGACGATGAAGTCGTCGAACGACAATGAGAACGCGAGCATCGCGCCGGCGATGATGCCCGGCATCGCCAGGGGGAGGGTCACGAGTCGGAAGGTCTGCCACTCGTTCGCATAAAGGTCCATGGCCGCCTGTTCGAGGCGCGAGTCCATGCCGGTGAGCCGTGCCTTCACCGTGACGACGACGAAGGACAAGCAGAACATCACGTGGGCGATCACGATCGTCACAAATCCCAGGACGCCGTCGAAGCCGAAGGCGACGAACATCGCCAACAACGACGACCCCATGACCACCTCCGGCGTAGCCATGGGTAGGAAGATGACCAGGTTGGAGGTCGAGCGCCCGCGAAACGAATGCCGGACCAGCGCAAACGCCATCAGCGTGCCGAGGATCGTGGCAAGGATCGTCGCCGTGATGCTGACCCCAAAACTAAGCTGCAGGGACTCGCACAGCCCATCGGGCGCGCAGATCGAGGTCCAGTTGTGCCAGGTGAACGAGTTGAACTCGGCCGTCGCCGAACGACCGGCCGGCTCGTTGAACGACAGCGCGATTATGTAGCCGATCGGCACGAACGTGTAGAGCAGGACACAGAGCCCGATGATGAGCACAATGTGGTCCGAGAACCAGCGGACGGCGCTGCGGCGGTCCGGGGTGGGGCTCTTCTTGGATGCGGGTGGAGGGGTCTTTGTCTGTGTCGCCGTCGCCACCTAGACCAGCTCCTCGGTCCCTGCCTTGCGGACATACACCACGACCATCACGACGACGATGGCCATCAAGATGATCGACAGGCTCGCGGCCAGCGGATAGTTGTGCTCGGTGAGGAACGCGGCCTGGATTCGGTTGCCGATCATGTATTGCTTCGGGGTACCGAGCAGCTCGGCGTTGATGTAGTCGCCACATGCGGGAATGAAGGTCAAAAGCGTGCCACCCACAACCCCAGGAAGCGACAACGGGAAGGTCACCTTGCGAAAGCCGATGAGTGGACTCGAGTAGAGGTCACCCGCTGCCTCGATCAGCCGCGGGTCGACCTTGTCGAGCGAGGCGTAGAGCGGAAGGGTCATGAATGGCAGGAAGTTGTAGATGAGGCCGGCGATCACCGCCACCGCCGTCGCCAGCAGACGGCCGTCCTCGGGCAGGATCGCGATGGTCTGAAGGAAGCTCGTGACCGGACCTTGATCCGCGAGGATCGCCCGCCAGGACAGCGTGCGCAGCAAGAAGCTCGTGAAGAACGGCGCGATCACCAGCACGAGCATGACGTTCTTCCACCGGCCGGCCTTGAAGGCGATCGCGTAGGCGAGCGGGTATCCGAGCAGCAGGCAGACGAGGGTCGCGATGCCTGCATAGAGGAACGACCGGACGAACAGGTTCCAGGTGTCGCCCACTGCGTCGAGGTAGTTCGCGAAGTGCCACGTCATGGCATAGCCCTGCACGTAGGAGCCGCTCGGGTCGTACAGCGAGGTGAAGAAGAGCTGCACCGTGGGGAGCAGGAAGAAGACGGCGAGCCACAACATGCCCGGCACTAAGAGCAGCCAGCCCCAACCCCGACGTCTGCTGGTCTCGCCGTCAACGACGGGTGCCGGCGGACCCGGGGCGAGCTCGGTCAACTCACACGTCCTCGGGCGTGGTCATCCCGGCGTTGGCGTCCTGTCCGGCGTCGAGCAGGTAGGCGTGGTCGCGCGACCAGGCGAGATCGACCTCGTCACCGTTCTTGAACGACGCGCGCTGTCCGGTGTTCTGCTCGAAAACCATCAGCTCCTGCCCCCACGGCATGGCCACGAGGTACTGCGTGCTGACCCCGACGAAGCTGACGTCGCTGATCCGCCCGCCGGTGAGGGTGTTCGAGCCGTCGTGGTCCTGGGCCCCCTTGGGGCTCGCGAAGATCTTCTCGGGTCGTACGCCGAGCCAGCCCTGGCCCTCCCGGGTGTGTGCTCGCGACGAGCCGACGCCAACCTTCTGGCCGTGGCAGTCCACGACCACGGACTGGCCGGAGGCGTCGATGACATCGGCGACGATGAGGTTGGACTGACCTAGGAAGTTCGCGACGAACGTCGTCTCCGGGTTCTCGTAGAGCTCATCCGGGGCACCCATCTGCTCAATGACCCCCTGGTTCATGACGGCGATGGTGTCGGCCATGGTCATGGCCTCTTCCTGGTCGTGTGTGACGTGCACGAAGGTCACGTCGATCTCGGTCTGGATTCGCTTCAGCTCGATCTGCATCTGTCGACGCAGTTTGAGGTCGAGCGCACCCAGCGGCTCGTCGAGCAGGAGTACACCCGGTTGGTTGATCAGCGCCCGACCGAGCGCGACCCGCTGCTGCTGGCCGCCTGAGAGCTGCGCCGGCTTGCGTGCTGCGTACGGCTCGAGCTGGACGAGCTCGAGCATCCCCCGGGTCTTCTCCTTCCAGTCCCGCACGCCTCGGCGGCGCAGCCCGAACGCGACGTTGTCGAAAACCGTCAGGTGTGGGAACAACGCGTAGGACTGGAACACCGTGTTGACCGGACGCTTGTAGGGCCGCAAGTTGGTGATGTCCTCGTCACCGATGAACATCTGACCCATGCTCGGATCTTCGAGCCCGGCCACCATCCGCAGGGTGGTGGTCTTGCCGCAGCCCGAGGGCCCCAGCAGGGCGAAGAACGACCCCTGCGGGACCGTCAACGTCAGGTCGTCGACCGCCACGAAGTCGCCGAACCTCTTGGTGACGCCCTCGAGTCGTAGGTCCTTGCCGACCGAGCGAGAAGAATCTGATGTGCTCTCCGTCATGGCACCTCTCGCTGCACGCCTGGGTCGGACTCAGCCACCCATGACCTGGTTGAACTGACTCTGGAAGTCCTGCTCCTGCTTGTCGGAGAGGGCCATGAACAGGTAGCCGGTCTGGAGCGTCTCGTCATCGAGGAAGATGAACTCGCTGTTGACGGCCGACTTGTCGAACTGTCCGATCTCCTCCTGAGCACCTTGCACAGGACAGAAGTAGTAATTCCAGGCGGACAGCTTCGCCGCGTTGACGGGATCGTAGTAGAAGTTCATCAGCTCTTCGACGTTGGTCTTGTGCTCGGCCTTGTTTGGGACCAGCATGTTGTCGGTCCACAAGGCGAAGCCCTCCTCCGGCGGAATCCACTTGTACTTCCCGCCACCGAGAAGGTTGATGACGTCGCCACTCCACGCCTCGCACGCCACGATGTCGCCGCTCTGCATGTCCTCGACGTAGTCGTTGCCGGCGAAGCGCCGGACCTGGCCGCTGTCGACGTACCCCTGCAGCGTGTCGATCGCGGCAGCGAACTCGTCGTCGGTGAAGTCCTCGGGGTCACTGCCCTGCATGAGCAGCAGGAAGAGCATCGTGTCGCGCATCTCGGTGAGCAACTCGATCTTGCCCTTCAGGTCAGGACGAGTGAGCAGCTCCTCAAAGCTCATGACCGGGTCAGTGAGCTCGGAGTTGTAGCAGATGCCGGTCATGCCGCTCTGCCACGGCACGCTGTAGTCACGATTGGGGTCCCAGCGCGGTGACTTCAGGAAGTCGATGAGGTTGGCGTCAACGTTCGGCATCTTGGAGTGGTCGAGCTTCTGGAGCCAACCCAGGTCGATCATGCGCGCCGCCATCCAGTCGGTCAGAACGAAGACGTCGCGCCCGGTGGACTTGCAGGACCGGAGCTGCGGCGACACCTTTGAGAAGAAGGCCTCGTTGTCATTGACGTCTGTCTCGTAGTCGACGGTGATGCCGGTCTGCTGCTCGAACTTCTCCAACGTCGAGGTGTCCTTGGCCTTGACCGGGTCGACATAGCCGACCCAGTTGGAGAAGGATATCTCCCTCTCCTTGGCACTGAGGTCAGTGCTCGTGCACTCGTCCTGATCGACCTTGGCACCGCTGGTGCCGCATGCCGAGAGAAACCCTCCCCCTCCGAGAGCGAATGCAGACAGTGATGCCCCTTGGATGAAACCGCGGCGGCTGAGCCCTGGGAGCCCACGTGGATCAGGCATACGACCTCCAAGTGTGTGCTATTCCGAACTTTGCGATCCTGTCAGTGTAGTGCCCCATCAGACAAGGGATCCGTCGACATAGTGGTCTTTGACGACGGATCCAGGCCTTAGTGTCGCGTAAAGGAAGTTCGTTGACCGGGTTTCGCGTGGGGGAGGATCTCGTCGGCTGTCTTGGTCCAGCTGAACGGCTGGCAGCGTTCGTTCCAGCTGTCGATGTAGGTGCGGATGGCAGCGA
>JACCUS010000438.1 GCA_013811715.1 Nocardioidaceae bacterium | reverse complement strand
CCGTTCGAGGTTCACGCAGACGGTCGGCGCGTCTACCGCCGAGAGCAGCTGCTCACCGTGGCGAACGCACGGCAGACCCGGTGGCATTAGGAATCGCTGCGCGGTTGACCGGCGACGTTTGTCACGCGCGTTCCGCAGATGCCGCAGAAGTCCGCGACCACCCCGCAGGAATCCGCAACAGTCCCCGCTAATACTGGTAGTGAACGTTACCTAACGCCCGCCTGGTGCGAAGCCCACCACATCACCGCCTGGAACCACGATGGACCCACCGACCTCGCCAACGGCTGCCTGCTGTGCAGCTTCCACCACCACCTTGCCCACAACAGCGAATGGGCCGTCGTGACCGCCACTGACGGCACCCCCGAAATCACCCCACCAGCCCGCATCGACCCACACCGAAGACCCCTACGACACGAACGCTTCAAACGCCGACCCAGACCCGGCTGAAGGGTGCCCCGCGTGCGATCGCGAGGGCGGCGGGGCGCCTTGGCATCCGGGTGAGCTGGCCCGAGACGTTCGCGGTTCGGTACAAGGACTGGTCCGCCGGACCTAGTCGCCGGTCGCCCCGTCGATGCACTCGCGGATCAGGTCGGCATGGCCGTTGTGCCGGGCGTACTCCTCGATCATGTGGAGGTAGATCCACCGCAGGCTGATGTCGTGGTCGTCCTCTTGCTCGACGTCGTCGAGGCTGAACGACCGGCAGGAATCGCGGTACGTCGCCTGCTCGCGACCCAGCAAGGCCAGGTCGGCCGCCACGTCGGCCGTGCCGGCGTTGTCGAGATCGCCGTCGGGTTCGTCCTCGGAGCAGTAGAGCGAGGAGCTGTCGCTGCCGACGAAGTCGGCGAACCAGCCCCGCTCGACCTCAGCCATATGGCGGACGAGCGCGATCAGCGAGAGCTTTGACGGTGGCGAGGACGGAGTGCGCAGCTGCTCGTCGGTCAGCCCCTCGCACTTCCACAGCAGCGTCGCCCGATGGAAGTCGAGCCACCCCTCCAGCATCGCGCGTTCGTCGGCGACGTACGGCGCCCTCGGTCGGCCGGCCCAGTCAGTCATGTTCGCTCACACTACGGGGCAGAACCCGAACGGTCGTCAGACATCGAGCTTGCGCTGGAACTCGGCCAGGATCTCGACCGGCTCGAAGCCCATCTTGACGTTGATGTCGAGCATCGGGCCGTTGTGCTCCTCGTTGGAGGTCCAGACCTGCCGGCGGTCCGGCAGCAGTCGCTGCAGCTCCAGCAGGTTGCGGGCCTTGATCGCGAGACCGAGCCGGTGCCCGCGGTGGCCGCGCAGCACGAGCGTGGCCCACTGGAACACCTTGGCCGGGTCGTCGCCGGGCGCCGCCATGTTGGTCACAGCCACGGCCTCCCCGCGCTCGTCGGCCGCCACGGTCGTCAGCAGAGTGCGGCCCTGCTCCTTGATCTTTGCCTCCTTCTGCCGCCAGACCTCGGGGGTGATCGCCTCGGCCTCGAACTCGATGTCGCCGGTGGGCGCGTCCAGCGCCAGCTGGTTCGTCACGTGGCAGAACGAGGGCAAGATGTGGTCCGGAAGGTCACCGACGTACGACTCGACCTTGTACGCCGTGTGGTGGGGTGCCGCCTCCTCGATCCAGGCCTGCAGCTGCGTCTCGGGGACCGGCAGCCCGAGCACTCTGCTGATCTCGGTGCTGGCGAGGGCGAATCCGTGCTTCTCGGCGAACCGCCGGTAGGGGTGGTCGTCTCGACGCGCGAAGTCGTACGACGCCTCGGCCAGGATGATCGGGCGGCCCGCCTCAGCCGTCGTACGGACGAGGTGCTCCACGAGCTCGCCGCCAATGCCGCGCCGACGGAGCTCCGGCGCCACGTAGACGGCGCCCCACGTCATGTGCGTGTTGTCGAGCTGGGGGGACGCGAGGAACGAGGAACCGACCATGGTGTCGCCGTCGAATGCGGCGTAGGCCGCCCAGTGCTCGGCGTCGTCGGGCTTGCGGAATGTCACGGCCGCCTCGTGTTCGGACCACACGGGGGCGTCGGGGCGCTCGAACAGCTCCGCCGCCCGGTAGATCTGGTTGTAGCTGTGGAAGAGGTCGTCGTCGAAGACGTCGAAGGTTCGGATGTCCACCCGTCGAGCGTAGGGAAGCCGCGCCCCGGCGGCCACCGATTTTCTCGCGCGGCCGTAGGGGCTGCCGCTCACAGCGAGGGCGCGCGCGTCGTTCTGAGAACGTGGCGGCCTGTTGACCTGCAGTTGGAGAACGCTCGTGAACACGATCTGAGAACCCCCCGTTTCAGGGAGATGCCGAATGTCCGCGTGTGCTCGCACAGTCAACACAGAGGTCAACGACATCGAGACCGCGCAGCACCACGACAGTCACGTCGGTTAAGGCCGCGTCATTCCGGCTCCACAATGACGCAGGTTCTTGCGCCTTGACCTGCCTATGACGCGAGGGTTCTATCTGGGTGGCGGCCATTTCCAGGCGGTTCGGGCGATGGCGACGAGGAGCACCACTTCGACGAGGCTTCCGAGAAGGTAGTAGGCCCACTCCTCACCGATGCACGACACGATGATGGTGATGGCGTAGCCGAGGCTGACGACGATGTTGACGGTTCGATTGACCCGTGCTCGGAGCAGGACTGACAGGACCACCATCAGGGTCGGTAGCAGGATGTAGA
>JACCUS010000310.1 GCA_013811715.1 Nocardioidaceae bacterium | reverse complement strand
CTCGGCGCGTTCCTTGCGGGCTCCGACCATGATCGACACGGCCTCGTCGAGGTCGTCGGTCACGTGCAGCAGGTCGACGTCCTTGGGGCTGACCTTGCCGTCAGCGAGTACGACGTCGCGCACCCAGTCCAACAACCCACCCCAGTACGACGAGCCAATCAGGACGATCGGGAAAGAGGTCACCTTCCGGGTCTGCACCAACGTGACAGCCTCGAAGATCTCGTCGAACGTGCCGAAGCCGCCGGGCAGTGCGATGAACCCCTGGGCGTACTTGACGAACATCGTCTTACGTGCGAAGAAGTAGCGGAAGTTGACGCCGATGTCCACCCACTCGTTGAGCCCCGACTCGAACGGCAGCTCGATGCCGAGACCGACAGAGAGCCCTCCCGCCTCGGAGGCGCCCTTGTTCGCAGCCTCCATCGTCCCCGGCCCGCCGCCGGTGATGACCGCGAAGCCGGCATCGACGAGCGCGCCGCCCAGCCGAGCTCCCTGCCGGTAGTCGTCGCCTCCGGGCTTGCTGCGCGCCGACCCGAACACCGAAATGGCCGGGCCGAGCTCGGCCAGTGCCCCGAAACCCTCGACGAACTCGGCCTGGATCCGCAGCACCCGCCAGGGGTCGGTGTGCACCCACTCGCTCGGTCCCCGCGAGTCGAGCAGCCGCTGGTCCGTCGTGGACGCCTGGATCTGCTGCCGCCGCGTGACAACCGGACCGCGAGGCTGCTCGCGCGGCCGCGGAGACTGCTGATCGCTCATCCCCCCAACGTATCCACCACCGATGCGAGGTCCAGCGTCGCACCGAGGGGCGAGCGAGCGAGTCGATAAGCGGGTGGTGCAGCTCGATCCGGAACATGGCCCAAGTCGGCAGGACGCTCCAGCTCGAATAGCGAACGGAAACAGGCATACAGTCGCATCGTGACGTTCGACGTTTCCGCGGATGCCTATGCCCGGTTCATGGGTCAGTACTCCGAGCCGTTGGCTGTGAAGTTCGCGACGCTGGCTGACGTACGGGCGGGCCAGCGAGCACTCGACGTCGGATGCGGACCCGGAGCATTGACCGCGCAACTGGTGGAACGGCTCGGCGCCCTCGCCGTCGCCGCAATCGATCCGTCCGCCCCGTTCGTCGCCGCGATGAGGGAACGCTTCCCTGAGGTCGACGTGCGATCCGGTGTCGCCGAGCATCTTCCCTTTCCTGACGACACTTTCGACCTCTCCCTCGCCCAACTGGTCGTTCACTTCATGACCGATCCAGTTACGGGGCTGCTTGAGATGGCAAGGGTCACTCGCCCCGGCGGCATCGTCGTCGCGGGTGTCTGGGACCACGCCGGAGGCGGCGGACCGCTCGCGGCGTTCTGGCGGGCCGCGCACGACATTGATCCCGATGCGCAGGATGAGTCCGACCTTGCCGGCGCTCGGGAGGGACACCTCGCGGAACTGTGTGAAGCGGCCGGGCTGCAGCGCATCGAGCCTTCCGTGTTGACCGTCAGTGTCCGGTTCGCGACGTTCGCAGACTGGTGGGAGCCCTTCACGCTCGGCGTCGGGCCAGCCGGCGCCTACGTCGCCCGGCTGGATGACTCGAGGCGCGATGCACTTCGAACCCGATGCGCCCAGCGTTTGCCACCCGCGCCGTTCGAGGTTGATGCTTCCGCCTGGTGCGTGCGGGCACACGCCTAACCGTCAGTCCGCGGCCGCTCGTACACCCGGAACCGGTTGCCCGTCAGGGTGCTGTCATGGGCACGAGCACATGCCATCGCCATGCGTGCATTGAGGATGCACGACAAGCTCGTTCTGGTGACGCGTTCTCGCCATAGGCATCCGCCTCGCGCAGGCTCGCCCTTCTGGCCTCGCTCGCAGGTCAATTTGGAAGCGCTGGGCCTAACAGACGACCGACCGCACCGTTTGAGATCGAGCCTGTTGGCCCGCCCGCCGCGCCCGCGAGGGCACGCTCCGCCCACCGGGCTCCGGCGGCTCAGAAGAGCCAGGCGGTCATCTGCTCCAAGCATGACCGCAGGTGTTCGAGCGGGACGAACTCGGCCTGGGTGTGGGCCAGCTCGGGGTTCCCGGGGCCGAAGTTGACCGCGGGCACGCCTAGAGCGCTGAAGCGCGACACGTCGGTCCAGCCGAACTTCGGGTTGGCCGTACCTCCGACGGCGGCCAAGAACGCGGCGGCAGCGGGCCGGTCCAGCCCAGGCATCGCCCCGGGAGCGCCGTCGCTGACCACCACGTCGAATCCGTCGAACACCTCGCGCAGATGCGCCTCCGCCACCGCCATACTCCGGTCGGGCGCGAAGCGGTAGTTGACGCTCACCGTGCAGGCATCCGGGATGACGTTCCCCGCAACTCCCCCGTGGATGCCGACCGCGTTGAGCCCCTCGTGGTAGCGCAGCCCGTCGATCGTCGGCCGCCGCGGCTCATAGGCCGCGAGCCGCGCCATGATGCCAGCGGCGGCGTGGATGGCGTTGACGCCGTTCCACGACCGCGCGCTGTGCGCCCGCACCCCCGCCGTCGACACGTCTACGCGCATGGTGCCCTGGCAGCCCGCCTCCACCACCGCGTTCGACGGCTCCATGAGGACGGCGAAGTCGGCCGCCAGCACCTCGGGCCGGACCCGCTCGATCAGCGTGAGCCCATTGCGCTCCGCCTCCACCTCCTCGGCCTCGTAGAAGATGTAGGTGACGTCGCGGTTCGGCTCCGGCAGTGAGGAGGCGAGCTTGAGGCCGACGGCCACGCCGCCCTTCATGTCGCACGCGCCCAGCCCGTGCAGCAGCTCGCCGTCATTGCGGGACGGCAGGTTCTTGTTGACCGGCACCGTGTCGACGTGACCGGCGATCGCGACCCGCTCGGCCCGCCCGAGCGCCGTACGCGCGACGACGGAGTGCTGGTGCCGCCACAGGTCCAGCCACGGCACCGGGCTCAGCGCCGCCTCGATCGCGTCCGTGATGGCGGCCTCGTCACCGCTCACCGACTCGATGTCGACCAGGGCGGCGGTCAGGTCGACGACGTCTTGGCTGAGATCGAGTGAGGTCATGGCCGCCATTGTGTCGAACACCCCACGGACGGCCCCCACCGCTACCCGCCGGTGAAGGCGCAGAACTCGTTGCCCTCCGGGTCGGCCAGCACGTGCCAGTCGTCGGCAGCCGTGGGCGTCCGCAGCAGCCTCGCCCCCACGGCGACCAGGTCGTCGATCGAGTCTGCGGTGACGTCCCAGTGAACACGGTTCTTGACCGTCTTCGGCTCCGGCACCGGCACGAAGGACATCCCGTCGAAGGGCAAGCCCGCCGGCGCCTCCTCGAACCAGGCCCAGCCCTTAGCAGGATCGCTGCCGAGTCGTGCACCCAGCACATCGGCCCACCACCGTGCGATCTGCTGCGGATCGGCGCAGTCGACGACGATCTCGTAGAGCCGGTACGCCGGCAGCCTGTCGGGCGACCGCACGAAGACGCAGAACTCACCGCCCTCCGGATCGGCCAGCACCGTCCACGGCCGATCGAACTCCTCGGCCGGTTCCAGCACCACCGCGCCCAGCGCCACGATCTCCTCGACCGAGGCCGCGTGGATGTCTATGTGCACGCGGTGTTTGGCCGTCTTCTGCTCGGGCACGACGTTCATCCAGACGCGCTGCTCGTCGACCTCCCCGAGCAGAGTGCCGGCGGCGTCGTCGGGCTCGAAGCGCAGCCCCAGCGCGGCCGCCCAGAACCGCCCGAGCGTCTCGTTGTCGCTGCTGTCGATGCACAGGTCCTTGTACCGCGCGATGGCCATACCGGGACCTTACTTCCCGGGTCGGTAGCGTTGGACGGGTGACGGACACCCCCACCCCTGCCTGGGGCTTCGGCCTGGCCACGTACGACGCGGGTGGCGCCGTGCTGGACGTCTGGTTCACCGAGCCGCGGCTGGGCACGGTTCCAGACGGCGACTGGCACGCCCCTCCCGCGCTGTGCTCGCTGGATGGGCCCGACCACGTCCGTGAGGTAAACCGCAAGGTGCTGCACGTGGTCGTCGAGGACCTGGCCGCCCCGCCGGAGGACACCGCCGACGTCTGGCTCCGGCTGCACCTGCTGAGCCACCGGCTCGTCGCGCCGCATGGACTGAACATGGACGGTGTCTTCGGTCTGCTGACCAACGTCGTCTGGACGTCGCTCGGGCCGTGCGCGGTCACCGGCTTTGAGATGACGCGGCTGCGCGCCCGGGAGGCCGGCCGCGACATCTGGGTGTACGGCGTCGACAAGTTCCCGCGCATGACCGACTACGTCGTGCCCGCCGGCGTCCGCATCGCCGACGCCGACCGGGTGCGGCTCGGCGCCCACCTGGCGTCGGGCACCACCGTGATGCACGAGGGGTTCGTCAACTACAACGCGGGCACCCTCGGAAGCTCGATGGTGGAGGGCCGCGTCTCCGCCGGTGTGGTGGTCGGCGACGGCTCCGACATCGGCGGCGGCGCCTCGATCATGGGGACGCTGTCCGGCGGCGGCAAGGAGGTCGTCTCGATCGGTCGGCGCTGCCTCCTCGGAGCGAACGCGGGGGTCGGCATCTCGTTGGGCGACGACTGCGTGGTCGCCGCCGGCTGCTACGTCACCGCCGGCACCAAGCTGACGCTGCCCGACGGCTCGGTCGTCAAGGCGCGCGAGCTCTCCGGGCAGTCCGGGTGGCAGTTCTGGCAGAACAGCGTCACCGGGAGTGTCGAGGCGGTACGTCGGGGGGGCGGCGGGTTCGAGCTCAACGCCTCCCTGCACAGCAACGACGCCGCCCAGCCATGAGGCTGTGCTGTCGTGAGTAGGGTCGGCAGGGCCGTGGTGGCCATCGTCGCTGTGGCGCTGGTCGCGGGAGGCGTCTACTTCGTCGTACACGAGGGGGTCGGTCCGCTCCCTGACCCCGAAGGCTGCACCGCGTCGGCCGCCGGCCACACCGTGGCGATGTCGACGGCGCAGGCCGAGAACGCCTCGATCATCGCCTCTATTGCGCAGCGGCGCGGCCTGCCGGCCCGGGCCATCTCGATCGCGATCGCGACCGCCTACCAGGAGTCGGAGCTGGAGAACATCGACCACGGCGACCGCGACTCTCTCGGCCTGTTCCAGCAGCGGCCGAGCCAGGGGTGGGGCACGCCGGAGCAGGTCACCGACCCCTACTACGCGGCGAACGCGTTCTACGACGCGCTCGTGCAGGTGGAGGGGTATGAGGAGATGGAGATCACCGAGGCCGCGCAGGAGGTGCAGCGATCCGCCTTCCCCGACGCCTACGCCGACCACGAGCAGGACGGTCGGGCGATCGCCTCGGCGATGTCCGGGTACAGCGATGCGGCTTTCAGCTGCGTGGTGCACCCGGTGGACAGCGCCGCCGAGGAGATCGGGGGCATCGGGCTGACTCCGCGCGCCGACACGGTGCGGCGGGACGTCGCGAGGTCGTTCGGTGAGCTGCCGCTCGGCGGCTTCGCGCCGGGCGGTGTGAGGGACGGCCACATGGAGGGCTCCGCCCACTACGACGGGCGGGCGGTGGACGTGTTCTTCCGGCCGGTCAACGCCGACAACACCCGCCGCGGCTGGGTGCTGGCGCACTACCTGGTCGCCAACGCCGATCGGCTCGAGATCGACCACGTGATCTTCGACGACCGCATCTGGAGCGGCGGCCCGCTCTCCGAGAACGGCTGGCGCGACTACGACCCACCGGGACTGACCGGGGACGAAAGGCGGGAGACGCGGCAGGTCCTCGAACACCGCGACCACGTCCACGTCGACGTCGCCTGAGTGCCCCGAGTGAAAGCGTAAGTCCCGCCGTCGCCGCCTTCGTCTGCCAGCTCAGCTTCGGCGGTAAAGCCGCGTCGTGAGCGGAGCGAACACGGCGGTCAGGGCCGCGGCTGTCACCAGGACGACGGCGATGTCGCTGCCCGCGGCGTTTCCCTCCATCAGTCCGCGCGAGGTGGTCGCCAGCACGGATATCGGGTTGACGTTCACGAACGCCTCGAGGGCACTCGGCAGCGTCTCGGGCTCGACGAAGACGTTGCTCAGGAAGGTCAGCGGGAAGATCCCCATGAAGCCCGCGTTCATGACGGCATTGGGCGAGCGCATGAGCAGGCCGACCGTGGTGAACACCCAGGAGAGCCCGAAGGCGAAGACCACGACGAGCGCGAGTGCGGCGAGCACACCGACGACGCCGGCACCCGGCCGGTAGCCCAACGCCACCCCCAGCACCACGATCACCGTCCCGGCGAGCACGTAGCGGACGCTGTCCCCGAGCAGGGAACCGACCAGCGGCGCCGGCCGCCAGATCGGAAGGGAACGGAAGCGGTCCACGACCCCTTTCGTCAGGTCGGTGTTGAGGGCGACCCCGGAGTAGACAGTGGTGAACAGGACCGACATCACCAAGATGCCTGGAAGGATGTAGTCGAGGTACTCACCTGTCGACCCGGAGATCGCGCCGCCGAACAGGTAGGTGAACATCAACACGAACATCACCGGCGTGATCGTCACGTCGAGGAGTTGCTCGGGTACGTGCTTCACCTTGAGCATCCCCCGCCACCCGAAAGTCAGGGCGGCCGACAGCGCGCTGGGGCGCGGCGGCCGCGGGGTGGAGGACAGCGCCTTGCGGAGCGCGTCCTCCGAGGCGGCCGGTGCCGGCGAGGTCGGCTTCGTCGGGATGATGCTCATGTCGCTCGTGCCTCCTGGGTCGGGACGGATTCTTCGGGGCTCTTCCCCTCGGCAGGATGGCCGGTCAGGGCCAGGAACACCTCGTCGAGGCTCGGCTGGCCGAGGGAGAAGTCGGCAAGCCGCACGCCGGCTCGAGTGAGCTCGGCAACGGCCTCGACGGCACGATCGGGCTCAGCGCACGGCGCCGAAAGCCTTGCGGGGTCGCTGTCGAGGCGGACTGCGTCGAGGGATGTGGCGAGCAGCCGTTCGGCCTCGGGTCGCTGCTCCGGGTCGAGCAGCCGGATCGACAGCGCGCCGGACCCTGCGGATGCCTTGAGCTGTCCGGGCGTGCCTTCGGCGATGACCTTGCCGTGGTCGATCACCGCGATTCCGTCGGCAAGCTGATCGGCCTCGTCGAGGTACTGAGTGCACAGCAGGATCGTGGTCCCCTCGGCGACCAACGCGCGGATGATGTCCCAGACCTGGTTGCGCGATCGCGGATCGAGTCCGGTGGTCGGCTCGTCCAGGAACATGAGCTTCGGCGTGACGACAATGCTCGCGGCGATGTCCAGCCGACGGCGCATCCCGCCCGAGTAGTGCTTGACCAGTCGGCCGGCGGCGTCGGCCAGGTCGAACGCCTCGAGCAGCTCGGCGGCGCGCACCTTCCCCGCAGACCGCTTCAGACCGAGAAGCCGCCCAAGCAGGACCAGATTCTCGCGTCCGGTGAGGTCCTCGTCGACCGAGGCGAACTGGCCGGTGAGGCTGACGAGGCCGCGCACGGCGTCGGCGTCGGCGACGATGTCGTGTCCGAGCACACGGGCCGTGCCGGCGTCCGGGCGCAGCAGTGTCGCCAGCATTCGGATGGTCGTGGTCTTGCCGGCCCCGTTGGGGCCGAGCACGCCGTAGACGGAGCCCAGCGGGACCGCGAGGTCGACACCGTCGACGGCACGGGTTTCACCGAAGGACTTGACCAGGCCGTTAGCCTCGATCGCTAGCTCGGACTGGGATCTCATCTGGGCTCCTACGACGTCGGGATGTTTGCTCAACTGACAACACGTAAGGGACCCGGCAAAGTCCCGAAACTCATCGCTTCCCGCCCGTCTCTTCGCGGACTGCGGGAAAGTTGTCCTGTCTGGCCCTCGAAGCGCCGCGGGTTTCCCGCAGTCCGCGGGGAGCGTCAGCGCAGGCGGGTGGCGGCGGCCGCGACGCGTTCGTCGGTGGCGGTGAGCGCCACCCGCACGTGTGAGGCGCCGAGCGGGCCGTAGAAGTCGCCGGGCGCGGCCAAGATGCCGCGCTCGACAAGCCAGGAAACGGTGTCCATGCACGGCTCGGCACGCGTCGCCCACAGGTACAAGGAGCCCTCCGAGTGGTCGATCCGAAATCCCGCCCGCTCCAACGCGTGTCGCAGCATGCTGCGGCGCTCCAGGTAGCGGTCTCGCTGCTCCTCGATGTGGCCGTCATCGTCGAGCGCGACCCGCATCGCCTGCTGCACCGGGCCGGCGACCATCAGCCCCGAATGCCGGCGTACCTCTCGCAGCCCGGCAAGCAACCGCGGATCCCCTGCCACGAAGGCGGCCCGGTACCCCGCCATGTTGGACCGCTTCGACAGCGAGTGCACCGCGATGATCGAGTCCAGGGACCCGCCGTTGACCTCCGCGTCGAGCACCGAAACCGGCTCGACCTCCCACGCGCATTCGAAGTAGCACTCGTCGACGGCCACGACTGCCCCGCGCTCGCGGGCCCACGACACCACCTTGCGCAGGTGACTGGCCGGCAGCACCCGACCGGTGGGATTGCCCGGAGAGTTCAGCCAGACCAGGGGCACGTCGCGGGGCCCGACCGCCACCGTCGAGTCGCTCGCAAAGTACTCCGCGCCGGCCAGCAGCGACCCGACGGCGTACGTCGGATAGGCGATCTCCGGGATCAGCACCGTCTGGCCGGGCCCGACCCCGAGCTGCGACGGGAGCGAGGCGACCAGCTCCTTCGAGCCGACAGTGGGCAGCACCGCCTCGTCGGTGAGTGGCACCGACCCGCACCGACGTCGCAGGTAGCCGATGATGGCCTCCCGCAGCTCTGGCGAACCCCAGACAGCCGGGTAGCCCGGCGAGTCTGAGGAGTCACGCAGGGCGTGCTGGACCACCCGCGGCGTGGGGTCGACCGGCGTGCCGACCGACAGGTCCACCAGGCCGCCCGGATGCGCGGCTGCGCGTTCCTTCAGGTCGCGCAGGCGGTCCCACGGGAAGTCGGGGAGGCGAGCGGAGAAAGACCGCGCTGCCGACCCGTCGTAGGCCGCGGCGGTCGCGGAGTCAGGCTCCACCGTCAATCTCGGCCCCTTGCCAGTCCTGCCCGTGGTGGGTCGTGCCCTGTGTCAATCCTGATTCTGCGGGGGCAGGGCGGCGATCATCGGGTGGTCCTTGTCGATGACCCCGAGCTTGGCGGCGCCGCCCGGCGAGCCGAGGTCGTCGAAGAAGTCGACGTTGGCGGCGTAGTAGTCCTTCCACTGCTCCGGTGTGTCGTCCTCGTAGAAGATCGCCTCGACCGGACAGACGGGCTCGCACGCACCACAGTCCACGCACTCGTCGGGCTGGATGTACAGCATCCGGTTGCCCTCGTAGATGCAGTCGACGGGACACTCGTCGATGCAGCCCCGGTCCTTCACGTCAACGCAGGGCTGGGCGATGACATAGGTCACCTTGGTCCTCCTCGATCATGGTCGACCACAGACGCTAGCGCGTCACGCCAACTAGTATCTACGCCGACCCCACCGAAACGAAACCCAGGTCCGGACGAGATGGGAGGGCGATGACGCTGCACCCCGGTCTCGTCGGGCAGCGGGTCGTCGTACGGCGGCTCTTGCCCGGCGAGCGTGGACCCAGCGGTGGTCCGGCGCTCACCGATGTCCTTGGCGTTCTCTCGTCGTGGGGTGAGCACGAGATCTCTATACGTCGAGAGGACGGCACCGTGGTCACCGTGCCCCGCGGGGAGATCGTGGCCGGGAAGACGGTGCCGCCTCGACCGACCCAGCGTCGGCGCCCGCCTCCGGAGGACTAGGCGTGTCCCTCCTGGCAACACCCGCCCTCGCCGCCGACGAAGACGCGGTCGCCGCTGCCCTGCTCGCCACTCACGTGGACGAACGCCGACCGGTGCGGTAGGAGTGCCCGCCAAGGCGACATGGCGGTCCGGCTGTCCGATACTCACAGCGATGTCGGTCCTCCAGTTCAGACTGCAGGGAGTGATCCAATCCTGGCCATCGCAGAAGATAGGAGTGAATGGAGATGAGTGAGCGTGGGGATCGGCGACCAGCCAACCAACCAGCGGACCTGGGCCGATTCTTCGTCGAGCGGGCCAACGGCGGCGACGTCGAGGGCCTGGTGGCGTTGTACGAACCAGACGCGGTGCTGGCCCTCCCGACAGGTGAGGTGGCGGCCGGCTCGGCGGCGATAGGCGAGGCGTACGAGCGGTTGTTGGGCGAGCGGCCGACCTTCTCGGCCGGAGACCAGGCGCTTCCGCTCGTCAACGGCGAGCTGGCTTTGACCTCGACCCGGATAACCGGTGGCGCAACTGTGGAGGTGGCGCGGCGTCAATCGGACGGCACCTGGCTGTGGGCAATCGATCAGCCCAGCATTCTCGGCTGAGCGGTTCCGCCACTGTCGCGACCGGGCGCTGACATCGACCTCGCGAACGCGCCGGCCTACCGCGTGCAGGATCCGCTAGCCGCAGACCACCGCGTCGAGCGGCACGTAGCGTGTCTGGGTGGGGTCGCTGCGCACCATCTGCCCGCTGCGGGCATAGATCCGGGTAACCTCCACGTCGAACCCGGCGATGCCTTCGCGCGGGGTGCAGGCCGGGCTGGTGAGGACCTGGGTCTGGGGTAGCACGAGGTTCGTGCGCGCCGACGTCTCGGCGCTTACCTGCCACAGCTTCGTGCTCCACATCTCCACGTGCACCACTCCCTCCGCGAGCGACCCGACGCTCGACTGACCGCGCTCGACGTAAGAGCGGACATAGACGCCGTACGGCGAGTCGTTGCGCAGCATCAGGTCCAGCCGCCCCGGCTCGACACGGGCATCCATGCCGACCGGGAACCGATCGGAGTAGTGCAGGTTCGGCGCGCGTTCGGCGATCGTGAGACCCGCGAAGAAGGCGGCGCTGTACGTCGTGCTCGCCAAGAAGGACGCGGCGTCCCGGCTGCGGGGAGCCTCGACCTGGTTGAGGAAGCTCATGCTCCCGCCGGGCAGCAGCGTCGTGCCGTTGAGCTGGCGTGCCGCTCGCTCGATGTCGGCGAAGGCGATGGACGTGGGGAACTGCGCCGACGACGAGGCGACAGGCTCATTGACCCCGAGCCTCCGCACCTGCCTCGTCGTGACACTCGGCTCGGCAGGAGTCGGCTGCGCCCTCGACACCCTGTTGGAGCCCGCCTCGCTCGCGGCGGCGAGCACCGCCCCGGCCCAGTCCTGCGCGGTGACGGTGACCCCCTTTCGGCTGGGGATCACGACGGGGCTGCCGTTCCGGAAGCCGATCCGGGCGCTGGAGGGGCTGTTCGGGCGGGCCCGGATGGCCCCGCGCGTGCGTACGTAGAGGGCGTCGTGGTCGATGTCGAGCCGCAGTTTGTCGGCTGCTTGCTCCACGCGCAGGGCTGGCGCGAACTGCTCGGGCTCCAGACTCACCTCCGCATCAGCCACCCGCACGATCACCGGTGCGCTCACCGCCTGCGCTGCGACGGTGTCGACGAACGTTGCCGCTTCGGCCGAGGTGATGGCGGGATCCACGTTCCGCGTCGGCAAGACGACGGTGTCCTCACCGGCGACCAGTGCCGCGACGAGCCGGTCCCGCGACGCGGCGAAGTCAAGCGCGCGTCCCGGACGCGCGAACGTCACCTCTGGCTGGCCGCTGGCGAACGACACGGTCGCGCTCACCGGCTTGCGATCCACCAAATCGTCGATCGGCTGTAACGCCGCCTCCAGCTCGGCGTTGTCGACGATGACGACCGGGTCGACCTCGTCGCCCCCCAGCAGCACCTTCAACATGTGGCGGGGATCCCAACTCCCGCCCCCGAGGCCTGCCTCGACCGTTGCCTCGATGTCGAAGACCAAGCCTGCGCGCTGAGGGTTGATGGAGAGTGTCCGCTCGACGGCAGTGGCCTTGATGGCCCGCTCGAGGCGTGGGGCAAGCCGTTCTTGGAGAGCCGTGCGCGCCTCGCCGGTCTGCATGCCACCGATGTCGACTCCGGCGACGGTTGTGCCCTGCGGGACCTTGTTGCCCGCGACGTAGTAACCGACGCCGTACAGGGCGCCGAACAGTACGACGAGGGCGACGATGAACCCCACCGCGAAGCGCAGGTCATGCGTCTTCGACAGGTTGTCGAGATAGAGCTTCTTTCGCGGCCAGAGCCTCATCGGTCGGTGACTCCCCAGCTGGCGGCCGCGATCACGGCCGTGGTGGCGACCAGGAGGAACGACAATCCCCACACGTCGTTGGCGATCGCGAAGTCACCATGGGGGCCGCCCCACATCAACAACGCCAGACCGACGATCCAGCCGACTGCGGCGACGAGGCCGATGCCCCGGCCGGCCGCCCGGGCCAGGACCACGACCGACGCCGACCCCACGGTGCCCAACAACAGCCCCCATGGGACCGCCACTTCCCCACCCGGCCGCCATGCCACGCGAGAGACCAATCCGGCCAACAAGGCCACCACCATGGCGAAGGTCGCGACAGCTCCCGCCAGCGCCACTTTGGCCACGTCGTCAGGCCAGTCCGGCGAACAGGTCGGTCTCCCGGCCTCGGTCGCTCGCCTCGTCGGCCTGCGGGATGCCCTTGACCAGCCGGAAGAACTCGGTGCCCCACACCTCGTCCCCAAGGTTGTTCGACAGCGCGAAGAACGGCCCCTCCAGGCTGATCTGAGTCGCGTGCGCCTTCATCGCGTCCATCTTGAGTCGGACGTAGGCGTTGGCCTCGATCTCGGTGGTGATCAGCTTGTCCGGCACCGCCATCGGCGGCAACGGGCCTTCCGGGTCCATCCCCTCGAAGGTGCTCAGGTCTCCACTGGCTCGCAGATGGCGCAGGCTCTCGCGCAGCCGTTCCTCTGACATCGCCGTCCAGTAGACCTTGGTGACGTCCCATGGCTGGCCGAGATCGAGCCGGTACGACGGCGCGGCCGCGAGCGCGGCTGCGTACATCGCCACCCGATGTGCCTGGACGTGATCGGGATGGCCGTAGCCGCCGGACTCGTCGTACGTCACCAGAACCTGCGGGTGGATCTCCCGGATCACTTCGACGAGATGACTGGTCGCCTCGACGAGGTCCGCAGCCCAGAAGCTGTCGCCGCGGATGGTCGGTGGGACCATCGCGGTCCGCTCTGGCGAGTAGGCCATGCCGGTGTCCCGGTAGCGGCCGGCCCCGCCGAGGAACCGGTGGTCTGTCACGCCGAGGGCGCTCATCGCGTCGGCGAGCTCGTTGATGCGGTGCTGGCCGAGCCGGTCGTCCTGGTCGGATGCGAGGTGAGATAGGGACTCGACGAGGACCTCGCCCTCTTCACCGAGCGTGCAGGTGACCAGCGTGACATGGGCGCCTTCGGCGACGTACTTCGCCATCGTCGCCCCCGTCCCGATCGTCTCGTCGTCGGGGTGGGCGTGCACGAGCAGCAGCCGCCGGTCTGCCAGTGGCTCCTGGTCGGGCCGTGCCGCGTGGTCGGGCCGTGCCGCGTGGTCGGAACGGGAGGCTTGCACCATGCCGTCAACCCTACTTACCTTGGGCTATCGCTGAAGACACGCCCGACATAGGCCCCCAACCTTCAGCCATTAGATCGGCCGACGCCAGCCCTTGTTGACCAGTTTATCCTCGACTTGCTGCATGAACACTCCCCGGTCAGTCCGAAAGCCGACGACGGGAATCCGGAGAAAGTCCTCAGCACCCCTACTCAGATGGTTCTGGCGCAAGGCATCGTCGATCGAGTTCAACACCTCGTCGTGGTGGGCACCCTCGATCTCGATCACGAGACCAAAGTCGTCGAAGTAGACGTCGAGATAGATCCTTCCCCGCTTGCCCTGCCGAATCACCTGCCGACTCGGCTTGGGAAGGCCGCGTCGCCAGCACTCGCGGGCGAAGTCCAACTCACCGAGCGACTGTACGCCGTGAAGGACGTCACCCAACACGCCCACGATCAACGCCCGACGACGCATCCGCTTGAACCGCTTGACGACGTCGAAGAGGTCTGTCGGACGCACGACCCCTCGCGCGGCCACTGGGGATAGCCCGGGGCGCTGGCCTGTGGCTGAAGACACGCCCGACATACGCCCCAACCTTCAGCCACTGCGCCGGAGGCGGGTCAGTCGGGCGGGGGCTGACGGGGTGGGACCGGGTCGGCCTGGACGGGCGTGGCGGTGCCAGACATGGGATCGGTCACCTCGAGCCGCGCGCGACGGCCGACGATCATCTCCTCCACCTCCCCGGCCGGCGCGTCGGTGTGGACCACGTAGACCGCCTCCTCGTCGTCGCCGAACGCGGCTCCCTCCCGAGAGATGCCTGCCTCGAAACCGGCGAGCAGCAGCGTCTCGACGATCTCGTCGGCGCCGGCGGCTTCGCTGAACGTCACTCGCAGTGGCATTCGCCCTCCTCATCTCGGCGACACTGTCCTGAAGGGGTCCGGTGAGACGGCGGTCGATGCTCACCTTAGACGGCGCTCGACCAGCCGGCGCTCGATGTCCGGTACCCGGGTCCGCAGCGCGTGGACCGCGCTCACCGTCCGGTCGGGCTCCCCTACCTTTGCCAGGTTGAGCATGCCCTCGTCACCGGCCGCCTGGCCGGCGCGGATCACCTCGATCGAACGCTCGATGCGTGGTACGACGGCCAGCAGGATGCCGGCTGCGGCCACCCCCTCGCCGTACGACTGCGCCATGGCCTCCATCCGACGCGCCGCCTCGTCGGGCGGCAGCGGTCGGTGGAGCGGCACCCAGTTCCAGGCCGCGAACGCGAGGTCCTCCAACCGGCTGCCCGGCCCGGCCATGTCCCAGTCGAAGACGCCGACGACTTGCTCGCCATCGGCTGTCGAGCTCACCGCCACATTGTAGGGGGCGAAGTCGTGATGACAGACGATCTCCCCGGCGGCCAGAGGGCGGTCGATCGTCCGCCACGGACCCGGATGCACGAAGCCCTCGACCACGTCGTGGTAGCGGCGCAGCCAGCGCATCGCGTGGGTCAGCAGCGGCAGTGCTGGCGTCTCGGAGTCGACGTCCACGACCCGTCCCGGCAGATGGCTCAGCACCTCTCGTCCCAGCTCGTCGACGCCCAGGAACCGCGGCGCCTCGACCAGGCCGGCCTCCGCCAGCCGGGTGAGCAGCCCATGCACTGCCGGCGTCCAAGGACCGGTCGTACGACGCACCGTCGGCCCGATGCGCACCGCCCCACCGACGTTGCCCCCGTCGAGCCGCTCCCCGTCGAGCAGCCGCGCCCGCAGTTCGGGCAGGAACGGCTGATCGGCACCCAGCCACGCCACGTCGTCGAACTCCTCCGGCGAGAGCCAACGGACCGCATCATGCTCGTGCGGTACCGGCTCGGCGCCACCCACCAGCCGGGCCAGCTGAACGGACAGCTCGTAGCCGGGTTTGACCTCCACCCGGCCCGCCAGACACCCCGCCACCTCGACCTCACACGCCAGCTCCTCTCGGATCTCGCGCGCGACCGCCTGCCCGGCACTCTCACCAGGGTCGACCTTGCCGCCAGGCAGCTCCCACCCGCCGGCGACATCGGCCGGGTAGACGCGCCGGGCCGCCAGCACCCGCCCGTTGCACACGATCGCGGCAGCCGCCACCTCTATCGTCACGAAGGAAGCCTTCCACACCCGGCGGGCCGAGAAACTCAGCCGGAATCGGGAACCCGGCCGGGCCAGCGGACATAACCAGGCGTGACAGCACTGGAGAGGGACACACTCATGCCCCCGGACTCCGAACACTCGGACGCCTCGCTGGTCGATGAGCTTCGCCACGACAGCCGGGCCGCGCTGGCGGCCTTGTTCGACCGTCACGCGGACGCC